>JAFQUP010000042.1 GCA_017408405.1 Thermoguttaceae bacterium | reverse complement strand
CCGCGTCCTGGCTTCGGCAAGTGCGACTGGAAAAAAGGTCCTCGTCCCTGCTTCGGCAAATGCGGCATGAAACCCGGTTGCGGCAAATGTGACTGGAAAAAAGGTCCACGTCCTGGCTTCGGCAAATGCGACTGGAAAAAAGGTCCTCGTCCCTGCTTCGGCAAATGCGGCATGAAACCCGGTTGCGGCAAATGTGACTGGAAAAAAGGCCCGCGTCCTGGCTTCGGCAAATGCGACTGGAAAAAAGGCCCGCGTCCCTGCTTCGGCAAATGCGACTGGAAAAAAGGTCCGCGTCCTGACTTCGGCAAGTGCGGCATGAAACCCGGTTGCGGCAAATGCGATTGGAAAAAAGGCCCGCGTCCTGACTTCGGCAAATGTGATTGGAAAAAAGGTCCGCGTCCTGACTTCGGCAAATGTGACTGGAAAAAAGGTCCTTGTCATGGTCCCAAACCGGAAATGAAGAAAGACTGAAGTTCCTGAACTGAATCAGGTTTTGGTTTTCAGAAGCGAAAGTGCTTGATTGCGCTTTCGTTTCTGGTTTAACATTGCTGGCGTGGATTTTATTTTGTGACTAAGATTTTATCTTATGAAGACCGAAAATTTCGATTTTGAGACACTATTTAATCGGGCACAGTCAGGTGATACAGCTGCTCTTGGGGATCTTTTGGAAAATTTTCGGAATTATCTGCTTTTTCTGGCTCGTCTTCAAATTGATTCACGAATTTGCGGTAAACTGGACGCGTCGGATGTTGTTCAGGAAACATTTTTGGAAGCGTATCAGGCATTTCCGAATTTTCGAGGAGGGGATGAGGTAACTTTTTTGGCATGGCTTCGTCAAATTCTTGTTTCGACATTGGCGATGGCCGTTCGCCATTACGTGGGAACAAAGCAGAGAGATGTGCGTCTTGAGAGGGAAATTTACGTACGTGTTGATCAATCTTCTCTTTTTTGGAATCAGCTGGTAAGCGATATTAGTACGCCGAGCCTGAAGGTTTCCCGTAAGGAAATGGAGGCGCATTTGCTTCGGGCAATGTCTCAGCTTCCGGAGCATTACCAGGAAGTACTTCGTCTCCGACATTCAGAAGGATATCCATTTCAGGAAATCGCGCGGCAAATGGGGCGAACGGTGGACAGTGTTCAAAAAATTTGGGTTCGCGCGTTAGCGCAGCTTAGAGATCTGGTGAGAACAGATGAGTGACTCGCGATTTTTCTCCAATATGGAAGTGAGTAAGGCCTCCGAAGAAGCTGTTTATTCAGAAGCCGTTTCATCCTTGAATGAAGACAAACTTTTTGGTATTCTGGATCAATTCATGGCACTTCCGCCTGAAGAATTTCCGACAGAAGAAGAGCTGAAGGCAGAATATCCGGAGTTGGCGCATGAGATATGGCGCTGTCTTGAAGGGATGAAACTTTTGCGAAAAGAGTTGCCTTCCAGTACTTCTTCTCTTAAGAGAGATTTTTCAGATTCGACATTTTCAACATCCTGTTACGGAACACGTCCCGAAACGATGTTGGAAATGGAGCCAATTGGTGATTTTGAGCTGGTTCGTGAGATAGCCCGGGGCGGAATGGGAGTCGTTTATGAAGCGTGGCAGGAGTCGCTTCATCGTCTCGTGGCACTTAAGGTTTTGCCGCTGGCTTCAACGTTTGATCAGCGGCAGCTTCAGCGATTCAGGAATGAGGCCTCTGCGGCAGCTCAGCTTGATCATCCTGGAATTGTGCCGATTTACGCGATTGGCTGCGAACGAGGTGTTCATTTTTACGCGATGAAGCTGATTGAAGGGGAGCATCTTGGGACAATTATTCAGGCATTGCGGAAAGAACGCGGCGAGATTGGCGGAACTGGAAACGAGTCAACTCATTTTTGGGTTCAACAGACATTAGGTTCCGCGGAGGATTCAACAAAAAAATCAGTGCCATTTGGGAGCGGAGCGGATGGCGCCAAGGTGTCGGCGTCTCAGGAAGCGTCTGTCAGTACCAGGATAACGCATCTTTATTCCGATTGTCGGGGGGAATACTTTCGTTCCGCGGCGCGTCAAATGAAACAGGCCGCGGAGGCACTGGAATACGCGCATCAGTACGGCGTGATTCATCGTGACATTAAACCGGCAAATCTTATGCTGGATGTTGACGGCAAGCTGTGGATAACAGATTTTGGTCTGGCTCAGGTTCGTTCCGACGTGCGTTTGACACAGACAGGAGAGGTTTTCGGAACACCGCGGTACATGAGTCCGGAACAGGCGCAGGGCAATCACCGATTGGCGGATCATCGAGTCGATATTTATTCGCTGGGAGCGACTTTTTACGAAATTTTCACACTTCATCCGATTTTTTCTGAATCGAATCATGTGCGGCTTCTGAAGAGCATTACTCATGATGAGCCCAAACGTCCAACGCTTTGGGATTCCGCTATTCCCAGGGATCTGGAAACGATTCTCTTGAAATGTCTGGCTAAACTTCCTGAAGAACGGTATGAATCTGCCGGGGAATTGGCGAAGGATTTGGATCGGTTTCTTGAGAACCGTCCAATCAAGGCGAGAAGACCGGGGTTTGGTGAACTTGCCGCCAAATGGCATTACCGGCATCCGCGTTTTTTGATGTTTGTTTCTCTTTTCTTTATTCTGGTATGGGTTGGAACACTTTTCAGCCATCACCTCATTTTGAAAGAGAAGAAGAAAACGCAGATTGCTTTGGCGGAGGCTCAGGCGCGTTTTGAAAAGGCGCGTAACGCTGCCGATCAGCTGGTTAAAATCGCGGAGGAAAACCTTAAATCGGAACATTCACTGGAAATACGGCAAGCCAAGCAGAAAATCCTTGATACGGCTCTGATTCTCTATCAAGATTTTTTAAAAATTGATGAATTGGATCCACAGACAGAAAAGCAGCTGACCGCGATTCGAAATTATGTTCAGCGATTTATGGAACTTCTTTCAGAATCGCAAGGGACACCGTCGATTTTTCTTCTCCAAAATCCTGCCGTTCAAAAAGAATTAGAGTTGAGTGAGCCGCAGAAGGAAAAGATTCAAGTCTTTTCTCGGGATTTCAGAAAAAAAGGTGAGCAGCTTTTTCGTGATTCAAGAAATTTTACTCCTGAGGAACGTGTGAATCGTCTTTTGGGGCAGTTAAGAACGACGGAGGCATTTCTGGAAGAAGTCTTGACGGAAAAGCAGACTCTAAGGCTTCAGCAGATTTTGTTTCAGGAACAGCCTGAACGCATTTTGGACGAGAAAGTTCGTCAGGAATTGAAATTGACAGAGGAACAAACAGAAGCTTTATGGATGGCCTTTTCTCAACCGCATTATTTTCGTTTTTCGCCGGAATTTACCAAATTTTTAAGAAAAAGTGAAGGGAATGTTGATTTTACTCGAAAAAATGAAAAACGGGGAGAAAATATTACTCAAATTCAGGA
The DNA here is from genome assembly GCA_017408405.1 of Thermoguttaceae bacterium. Classification (GTDB taxonomy): domain Bacteria; phylum Planctomycetota; class Planctomycetia; order Pirellulales; family Thermoguttaceae; genus RGIG3701. The sequence continues at coordinate 29,535 of JAFQUP010000042.1, read as the reverse complement.
TTCTTCTCGAATTTCCAATCCGCGCAGGCCGGAACCTTTACCAAGAGAAAAGGATAATGGGTTTGGCTTGCAGGGACGAAATGAAAAAAATCCTTTCGCGAATCCGCGCAGGCCGGATTTTTTACCTGGAAAAAAACATTACGGAACCAGTTCATATGGTTTGAACACCAAAAATCGTTTTGTGGAATCCATTTTAACGCAGGAACAGCTCCAAAAATGGAATGAAATGAAAGGAGAAGAGTTTTGGTCTCAACGGTTGAGCCATTCGCGCGATAATCGTCCATCCCAATTAGGACGAGAACCGAAAGAAGGACTGGAAGCTGGTCAAAATGGGGATTCTAAACCGCCGGAGCCTATTTTTTGAAAAACGGTTTTTGGGGGTTGGGATTTTTAGGAGCCGTGATGGAAAGTTTTTTGATATTGGAAGAAATTTTAGGCAATTAAGAAAAGGGCAAATTGAATCATGAGTACTTTCCCGAAAGTGGTTGTGGCTGGACATTTGTGTCTCGACATTATTCCTGATCTTTCTTCTTTGAAAACAGGAACAGAGGATGAGCGTTTTATTATTCCGGGACGTTTACTGCGTATTGGGGCAGCTGCAGTGGCGTTGGGCGGTGCCGTTCCGAATACCGGAATTGCTTTAGCCCGGCTTGGAATGGAGACTGCCCTCATGGGAAAAGTCGGGGACGATATGCTGGGGAAAACGATTCGCGGCGTATTTGAATCACTGGGGATGATGAATCTGGATTTTGTGAGCGGAATGATTCAGGCACCAGGTGAGTCGAGCAGCTATACTTTGGTCATTAGTCCTCCTCAGACAGATCGGTGTTTTTTGCATTGTTCCGGTGCGAATGACACGTTTTCTCCAGATGATTTGGATCCAGAGCGGTTTGAGGGGGTTAGGCTTCTGCATTTTGGTTATCCTACTCTCATGCGCGGGATTTATTCCGCTCCGGAAGCGTTTGCTGAAAAGCTGGCGCGGATCAGGGAGAAAGGAACACTCATCTCGCTGGATGTGACCATGCCGGATCCGCAGGGACCAGAGGGGAGTGTGGATTGGAAGAACTGGTTTTCAAAAGTTCTGCCGTTTGTGGATATTTACTTGCCGAGTATTGAGGAGACTCTTTTTATGCTGGACAGACCTCTTTTTGAGGAAGTTTCCAGGAGGGTTCAGCGTGCAGTTCTGTCATCCGGTGCCGCGTTAAATCCCGCGATTCTTCTTAAATTTGAAGAGATTAATGAGTTGGCGGAGCGTCTTTTGGATTTTGGAGTTGAGGCAGCCGGCGTGAAGTTAGGGGATCAGGGAATTTATCTCAGAACGGCTCGGGAGCCGCGGCGAATTACGAGTGAAATGTCCCCAAATATCGCGAGTCAATGGGAGGATCGAAAGATTCTTGCTCCCTGTTTTGAAGTGCCGGTTGTCGGAACTACCGGAAGCGGCGACTGCACGATCGCGGGATTTCTTACCGGTTTGCTGCACGCCTGGCCGCCGAAACAGACTCTGCGTTTTGCCGCGGCTGTCGGGGCCTGCAATGTCCAGAAAGCGGATGCGACCAGCGGAATTCCCGCGATGGACGAAGTATTGAACAGGATGAAGAAGTGGGATCTTAAGGAAAATTTACTTCATCCGGAGGATATTGGTGCGGAATTGGCAGGTTAATCGGTTGATTGACAGACTTTCAATTCATCTTTTTGATCTTCCATTTTCGGAAATGCGGGGGGATTGGGACACTGAAGAGGCATGTTTATGGAGGCGAAAGTTTTTTTGATGATGCGTACGGGAAATTCCGGGGCGTATCAGAAAAACCACCGCTTTTGCGGTTGCGTTTCGTGTTCAAGTTCACTGCGTATGGTAACCAGGATTGAGAGAATTTGGCCAGTCCGCGTATCAAAAACCGCTCCGGCAGTCAAGTTTCTTCTCATTCCCTGTTCAGTGGGAAGAGTATCAAGAAATGCCGTGCGCAGGAAAATGTTTTTTGCCGGATCATGGGCTGTCGTCTGCCACAGTGTTTTTTCAGGTTTGGGAAGAGTCACGTAGCGATAACTTTTCATGGCGTCTCGGGACCAGCGTGAGATATTCGTGACGCTGGCGGGAGTGACATTTTCCTCAAGAGTACCGAAATGATGGAGCCATTCGTCTTCAAATTTCTTTTTTTGTTCATTGCTTAAGTCAACCTGATGTTCCCAGGTCTGAGGGATGGGCAGCGGGTCCATTTCGGGAAGAAACTCAATCTGAATAATTCCTTTTCCATGGGATGGAAGGGAAATCGTTTTGTCCAGCGTCATGGAACCAAGCAGAGTGAGGACACTGCCCCAGAGCAGGGTAAACATCAAAATTTTCAGATAGCGGCGCATCGTAATCCTTTCACGGGTCAATGGGATGGTTACGGACTGACTTTATTTTATTGGGCAAGGCAAACATGAAAAATTATTGAAGCATGAGATAAGAAAATTTTTTCCGGCCCCAAATTTTGGAAAAATTTCTGGATTCCCTTAAAGAATTTATCTCCCCCCCTTGAAATAGTCCAAAATTCGCGTAAAATAGTTTTAAAAGTGGAATACTTTATTCCTTGATTCACTTGCCTTCCATTAACCTGCCTTAAAAATTATGAAAAACAAATATTTCACGAATTTTTTTGTTGCGGTGTCCAATTGGGCGCTTCTGATGATTTTTGTCTGGATACTCGCTCTTTCCGCAGTGTCTTCACTTTCTGCCGCGTACTATTCTGGTCCGATGGATCTGGAGGTAAGCCGGGTTCCTGCCTCTGAACAGGAAATATTTGAAGACTGGCTTCTTCAGGATCTTGCTTTTGATCCGGCAATTGGCCAGCTTCCCGTGACTCCGGAATCGCCGGCTAAAACGGTTTTTACGGATAAAGCCCCGGGAAGCGCGGCAGCGGAAACCGAACGTCGTTTAATGGAGAAAGTTCTCGCGGATATTCAGAAATTGCTGGACAGTCCGTCATCGATGACTGACGCCGTTCAGAAAAATGATATTCTTCAGAAATTGGATGCTTTCCGGAAGCAGACCGCTGAGCTTAATGGTGTGCCGGGGACGGACGCGCGCTGGCGTGAGCTTTATCGTCAGGCTGCCTCGGTACGGCGTGAGCTGCGTCTTGTTCCAATGAAAAAACTGGTGCCGAATTTTATTCTTATGAAGCATCCCAATCTTGGCGGTTCTCATTACGCGTATACTGAGGCGCTTTCAGACGCGCAGGCAGAGCGAAGTTTTCGCCCTGGTTCTCAGGTTTGCCGGATTGAATTGGACGCGAACGGAAATTATGTTGAAAAACAGCTCATTAATGATCCCTACGGCATGATTCGTGACCCGGAAATGACCTATGACGGGAAAAATCTTGTCTTTGCGTGGAAAAAATCGGATCGGCTTGACGACTTCCATATTTATCGGATGAATCTTGATTCCAAAGAGATTACGCAGCTTACGTTTGGACTGGGCTGGGCGGATTATGAACCCTGCTGCCTTCCGAGCGGAGACATTATTTTCAATTCAACGCGCTGCTCACAGATTGTTGACTGTTGGTGGACAGAGGTTTCAAATCTCTACCGCATGGACGCTGATGGGAATTTTATGCGCCGTATGTCGTTTGACCAGGTTCACGATAATTATCCGACACTGACACTTGACGGCCGTGTCATTTACACGCGCTGGGACTATAATGACCGCGGACAGATTTACCCGCAGGGCCTTTTTCAGATGAATCCGGATGGAACGGGTCAGACTGCCCTTTACGGAAATAATTCATGGTTCCCAACGACCATTCTTCACGCGCGTCCTATCCCGAAAACAAACGGAAAAATACTCTGTGTTTTTTCCGGGCACCATTCTCGTCAGCGTGGAAAATTGGGCGTTTTGGATCCGAATCAGGGACGAGAGGAAGCGGATGGCGCGACTCTGGCCGCTCCTGTTCGTGAAACGAAACCGGAGCGAATTGATGCCTATGGGCAGGGAGGCGAGCAGTTCTGCTATCCCATGCCGATTACGGAGACGGAGTTTTTGACGGCCTACCGTCCCAATGCTGATATCCCGAATAATCGACAGGGCGATCAGATGCCGTTTTCCATTTATTTTATGAATCTGGCCGGAGAACGGGAATTGCTCGTTTCTGATGCTGGAAAATCATGTTTGCAGACGATTTTCAAACTCGCGAAGCCTTCCGTCATGGAGCGTCCGTCTGCCGTGGATCCGGCACAAGATTCCGGAATTTACTATCTGCAGGACGTTTTTTACGGTCCTGGTCTGGAAGGTGTTGACCGTAATCGGGTACGTTCACTGCGCGTACTCTCGATTGGTTATCGTACCGTTGGAATCGGACACAATGGAAACAGCGGACCGGCAGGAGGAGCCATGTCTTCCACGCCGATCTCAATTGGTCATGGCGCGTGGGATCCGAAAAAGATTCTTGGTGAAGCGAAAATCTATTCAGATGGCTCCGCTTGTTTCAGAGTACCGGCTAAAACACCTGTTTATTTCCAGGTGATTGATGTCGATGGTCATGTCATTCAGACGATGCGTTCTTGGAGCACACTCCAGCCGGGTGAAACTTTCTCGTGCATTGGCTGCCATGAGGATAAAAATTCTATTGCCGCTCGCGGTTCATCTTCAGAGGCGATGAAAGCTGGTCCTCAGGAACTTGAGCCGTTTTACGGTCCGCCTCGCTGGTTCTCGTTCACGAAAGAGATTCAGCCGATTTTGGATAAACACTGCATTCGCTGTCATGATAATTCAGAGGCCAAACCGCCTTACGCGAATTCTGGTCAGGTTAATTTGTCGATACCGATGGAAAAGTTCAATCCAATCGTGGAGATTGAGGATTTCTGGACTTACGCGGATGAGACTCCGGCTGACGGCTGGATGAATCGCTATCCGATTTCTGAGGGGGCAAAGAAGTCTCAAGCTCCATTTGGATATGTTCCGGGGACCGGGAAAAGCGGGACCGCGTGGAATACGGACCGTATTTGGATGACGCGTGAGCTGATTCTTCCGGAAAACTATGAGCCGAAATCACTTTACGCCCGTGTTTTCTATGATGAGGACATTGAAGTCTTTATCAATGGAGAAAAGGTTTTCTTTGCCTCGGGGTTTGTGAAAGATTATCACTTGTGTTTTTTGAGCAATAATCCGTTGAAACCTGGCCGAAATATCGTAGCGGTTCATTGTCTCCATGGTTCTGGAGGCAAAGGTGTGGATTTGGGTCTTTATGAGATGAAAGAAGAGGCTGTTGCGGAAGGATTTGATAAAGATTTCAAACCGTTTAGCCTTTTGGGACGTTCCTTTGAAGATACTGCCGCGAAAAGATATTGGTCAGAATCATATCTTAATCTGACGAACTCACCCTTTGTGGAACGTACGCAAGCGAAGAAATCGGATGTGGTGAACTGGATTAACATTCAGCATTCTCCGGTAATGCTTAAGCCGTATAACGCGGGAGCAGCCAAGAGCCGTTTATGCTTTATGTTTAATGAACCCAATCCGCATAATGGGGTTCAGCTTTCCCAGAAAGAAAAGGATCTTTTGGCCTGCTGGATTGATCTTTTGGTTCCTTTTTGCGACACGTATGAGGAAGCGAGCGCGTGGAACGAGGAAGAAAAGGCGAAAAATGCCCGGTATTGGGAAAAGAAGAAGTGGTCCGATGCGCGTGACGCGCGGAATTACGCCGCGTGGGCGAAAAATCTTCCGTACGAACAGGCTCATTCTCCTGAAGAGATTCAGAGTGAGCAGGCTATGAAAGAAAAAGCGTATCGGAATCGGATTTCTGAAGCGGAGAGGAAACAGTCGGGAGAAAAAGTGACGTTTAAGTTCCCGAATGTGATTAAGACGGACCAGATCCGGATTCAGCTTAAAAAAGATGTTGTCGGGGAACAGAAATTTAAAATTCAGCTTGCTGGGGTGAATGAAACGGTTTCAGTTCGTCCGGAGGCACGAGTTGGAATCCTGAGTATTCCGCAAGTTGGCTGTTCCGAAGTAACATTTACCGGAAATGTTGAAATACTTGAGAATATTGAGATTTTGGGAATTCCGGAATAAATTCAGACTTTCGTTAATAGGAAAGTAAAAGATCCATTGAGTAACCATTTCGTGGAAAAGATTTCACGAAATGGTTTTATTTTCTGAAGAGTAAAGCGGTTTCTTGAATGGAGTTTTTATGTTAAGGCAGATTTTCTTTGGTGAACTAAGAGGAAATTCTCTGATTCGTTCTGGAATTTTCATGGCTCTGGCGGCATGGCAGGCGATAGCTGGTATCGTTTTCGGAATGAGTCCTTCTGAAGAGATTTCTTTATTTGAGGGAGAAGTTTTTTTATTTTCGACCGATGAAGAGCACGTTCCGGTTTTGATTGGCGAGAATGATTTCGCAGGAGCCAGATTTCAGGCCCAAATGCCTACGAATCGGATTCGAGTCAGTTGTCCCAGCTACAGTAATGGGATTGGTTCCCTGACGCTCAGCCTTTATCAGTGGCGTGGTTCCGTGGAGGCGTCGCGCGAGGAAAAACCATTAGCCAGAAAAAGATATGTCGATTTTTCGGATAATGAGGCATTGGCTTTATCTTTTGAACCTCTTCCCGCCGGTGAATACTATTGGGAATTGAGTGAAGCGGAGGAGAAAGTCGGCGTATGGAAAAGGCCTCAAACCGTGGACGGCGTGCGTTCTTTTTTTAATTCGCAAGAGGTTAATGGCGCGTATGAAATGAGGGTTCAGTATGTGGAGCTTCCGTTTCCATTTTCAGGCACGGAGGAACTTTTCAGTTATTTGATTCAACCCACGCTGGCTCCCAATGAAACGCAACGTGTTTCAGATGAAAATGGAGACCTTTTAGCGCGTGAATTTGAGGAACGGGATCTTATGGCAGATACCTGGGACGCGATGGATGGACTTGGCCGACGGCTTGGTGACTCTGAAAAATATGGTCTTCCAAGAAATAAGCAGGTTGGAATTTTTTATTGGACGTGGCATGAAAATTTTGTGACGCGAAATTCGCCTCAAAATAACGCGCAGCTTTTACGGGAAAATCCTGGCCTGGACGAGCGTCCGGATGATCCTGCCTGGGGAAAGCAAAGGGAACGGCATCATTGGGATGAACCTCTTTTCGGATACTACCAGACGATTGATTCCTGGGTTTTGCGCCGTCACGCTCAACTTTTGAGCGCAGCCGGGGTCGATACGGTAGTTTTTGACGCGACAAACGGTACTTTCACATGGATGGATTCGACGTGGACGCTTTTGAAAACATGGTCCGCGATGCGCCGGGATGGAATTCGGACTCCGAAGTTTGTTTTCATGCTTCCGTTTGGTACTAAAAAAGAAATTCAGATCAGCCTTCTTCAACTTTATCGCGATATTTATCGTCCAGGAAAATTCAGGGATCTTTGGTATTTTTGGAATGGGCGTCCATTGGTTCACGCCAATCCTAATGTGATTTTGAACGCGTTGAAAGATAAAAACGCATCTCCTGAAGACAGACGGGATTGGGGAGAGATTTTGCGTTTCTTTACTTTCAGGCCTCTTCAGCCGGGATACGCGCTTGGGCCTCAGGCCGCTGATGAATGGTGCTGGCTGGAAGTCTTTCCTCAGCATGGATATGTCAGGAAGAAAAATGGTTCTTTTGAGATGGCCGCGGCGGGAGTCGCGCAGAATCATTCGTGGAACGCGGAAGATGGACATGCTGGTCTGGCGGCAATGAATGATCGGAATATTTTTGGCAGAGCCTACGTGGGGCCGAATGAAGAAGAACTTTTGCCTGGTGAAAAACTTCGTTTCGCGCCGGATCGAAATCCGGGGAAAGATGAAGTTAATCGTTTTCTCTGGGGAGAAAATTTTGCTCAGCAGCTTGATCGCGCGCAGGAATTGGATCCCGACTATCTTTTCGTGACGGGGTGGAACGAATGGTCAGCGAATCTCTTTCCCGTTTGGATGGGGAAAAAGACCGCTTTTCCGGATCAGTATTCTCCTGAATTCAGTCGAGATATTGAACCATCATCCGGAATCCTGAAAGATCATTTTTACTGGCAGTTTGTGGATGGAATTCGTCGTTTTCGAGGGGTTCGGCCTCAACGTGCCGCTGGTGAATCGCCTATTTATCGAGATCCTGTCAGGGATACTTTACCGCGTAATTCTGTTGGATATGGGCAAATTCCACTAAAGGATGAAACCGGGAGAAATGATTTCGTGGAATGTCATGTGAGGCATGACGAAGAAAGTATTATTTTTTCCGCGGTATGTGCCGAGAAAATCACGGACTGTTCAGATTTATGCTGGATGAGACTATTTATTTCTATTACCCTCGAAGATGAAACCGAGCCGCATTGGAATCATTTTCAGTTTATCGTAAACCGGATTTCACCTGAGAACGGAGAAGCTGTTCTGGAAAAATGTTCGAAGAACGGATGGAACTGGAAGGAGGTTTCAAGAGTACGAATGGATCAAAATGGAAATCGTCTTGAAATTTCAATTCCGAGAACGTTACTGGACCAAAACGGGAAGAAAATCAATTTGTGGTTTAAATGGGCAGACAATACGTCAGAAAACGGAGTTGATGGAGAAATTCTGGACTTTTTCAAGCATGGCGACACGGCACCAGACGGACGTTTCCTCTATCGCTATTTTGAGCGTTGAGTGAAACATTTGGCCAGTGAAGAGCGGTGAGAAGGAGAAAATCCTTTTCTCCCGCTCTATTTTAGGAGCTGAGCATCCGCGAAAGCGACATAGTCGGAGAGACTTCCGTCTTTTCCAAAATCTACGCGAATTGTTAAGCGGCGCGCGTTAGCAATGTCAAGTGAAAGTACTTTGGGAATGTCTTTTCCTGAGACGATTTCATCAAAAAGAACTTTTTCGTCCGCTAAAATTTTTACTTCGGCATTTCCTCCCGGGCGAACTGAATCATCAATACCAAGAGTAGTTTGAAATTTTTTGAATTGAGCTGGAAGCCGGAATTGAATTATGGTACGTGAACAGAGTTCAAGTCCATTGCTGAATTTTTTTCCGCCAAGATGAATTTGGGAATTCGTAAACCCGCGATTAAATTTGGGGGCGTAAAATTCCCTGGTCAGGTTTGAGCATGAAGTATTTTGGGTAGCCAATCCCGTTTGGAAAAATGGAGTCCAGTCGATAGATTCCGGCTTCAGAGATGAAAGAAAAATCATTCTTCCCTCCGTGAAATCGAGGTTTTTGAGAGATGAGGGCATAATATTTACTCTTTCACCGCCCGTAGTAAGAACAGACAGGCTTTCGCGGTCTGAATCAGGTTCGATTTGAGCCGCGTAAATTTGACTTCCGGCCGTATCGGTGAGAATTCCAAGTAAAGGCTTTGGAGAGTTTTGATCAGCGCTTTTTTCTTGTGAGGCAAAACGAAGCGCGAAAATGTGCTTGAGCTTTACGTTAAGCGATTCACCGTCCTGCTCAAATCGTACTGATTTTGGAGTTATTTCCAGAATCGTTCCGTAATAGTAGCTGAGTTTTTCATTTCGTAAAATTACGAGCAGATCGTTTGACATTTCCATTTTTTGAATCTCATTCCAATCCGCGTCCAAATCATGATTTTGTCCAAGTTTTTCATCCTGGAAAAGGATTTCCTGAATTTTTCCGGGCAAAAGTGGTTCCATCGTTCCGCCAGATGAGAGTTCAATAACATATTTTCCCTCTTTCTGAAAGATACTTTGAGCGCGAAAAACAGATTCGCCAATCATGATTCGCGGATGAGACGGTTCCTTCTTTTTGGGCGATTCCACAAGATTTTCAGAGTGGGAATCATTTGGAGTATTTTCTATTGCTGGATCTTTTACCTGAAAATCAATAGAACGTAATTTTCGGATGGAAATTTTATTTTCCGGCATTTCAGAAAGGGAAGGGGCTGAATCCGGTTTACGGAATTTTAGTTCCTCTCCCTCAAATCCAAGGAAAATTCCAGTGAAAGGTTCAGCATCGATTGGAATGATGTTTACGCAAAGGTTTTTTTGAGAAAGAAGTTCTTGTTGCATAATTGATGAAATCGTGGTTTCTTCCGCGTTTAAACGATTGAAGATTCCGGGAGTGGAAAGCAATGCGAAAATTTTAAATGCGGTGCGACGGGATATTCCGTTCTGCGCGCAGTTTATTAAAAACCCCATCTTTTTTCCGTAAGTCATTTCATTCCTCCTCGGCTATTTTTTTGAAGTATTGCTCGATTGCCTGGCGATAATGCGGGGGAAAGTCGCGCCCCAGCTGCTGAAGAATTTCTTCGCGCTCTTTTTCGGGGAGCTTTCCCCAATTACGATCAAATTTAAGTTTTGTGGGAGTCACTTTTCCTGGCCCATTACCACCGGCCGCCTGCGCCTTTTCCATTGGCTTTCCCGGTTTAAGAGTTCGACTTGCCAGACTTTTCTGCTTTTGGGCTTTTTGTTCCATTTCTTCAAGCATGGAATCCAACATATTGATAATTTCTTCTTCTGCGGCTTGAATTTTTTGCCCAGCCTCTCCCAAGTTAAGACCTCTTTCCACATTTTTCATTTTGCGGGAGATCATTTCAAGAGACTCGTCTTGAAGTGTTTCGAGGTCTTTGCGCATGAGTTTGGAAAGAGATTTGAAGCGGAATGGGAGTTGAAAATTTGAGGAGTGGGAATCCTGAATCTGATGTGATCGTTCGTAAAGTTCATCCAGTTTATTGAGGGAATTCTCGCATTCATTTCTCAGAAACATTTGATGTTCCGCGATTGCTCGGTAAAACCAGTACTCAGCGGCCATTAGAAGATCTTCCTTTTTTTGAAGAGATGAAAAAAAAGACGCATTTTCTATTGTCTGAAATTCCTTAAGGCCTATTTCATATTCTCCGTCGCGTACGCGTTTAATAGCGTGATGAAGCGAGTCCGAAAATTCTTTCGTGGAAAGGGGAGAGTTTGGCGTTGAGGCGGAAGATGGATTTTCTTGGGATTGAGATGAATGGATCTTTGTGGTGGAAATGGAATCCGAATCATCTTGACCTCCAGCAGACGAGGAGATTGCCATGAGAAGCAATATGAGCAGAATAAATGGTTTGCGAAAGAACGGACTGTTCGAAATATGGGAATACTCCTGATTAAAAGGAGCGCATTTTCGCGTGACGGCATGGAGGCCAGATGGAATTGCTTTTTTATTCATAGGGCATTCTCCTTTGCCATTTCATGAACGATTTTTCGAATTTTTTGCTGCTGGCGGGAGAGATCTTTAAGGATCTCAAGGTGTTCCGGAGTATTAGTCGTTTCTTTTGAAATTAAATTTCCGATTGTTTGAGTTCTTTTCCAAATTCGAATTTGGGCAGAGCGTATCATTTTTAATTCAGCGATTCGATCAATCAGACCAGGGTCTTGATCCGTTTCAGCCATTTGGGATTCCATATTTTCCTGATCTTCATCCTTCATTTTCTTTTCAGTTTCTTTTACCGCGGAAAGCATCTCTTCCAAAGCGGCCAAAATGTCTGCTTCAAGATTAAGAGTCAGATCGTCAATCAGAGCATTGGCTAAAAGGTCCATTACTCTGCGCATATCAGAAATAGTTTCTTCCAGAATCCCGGCCATCATGCGGGCGCGTCCATTCTCGTGAAGGATGGTCAAGAGAGTTTCTCCTTTCTGAATGACTTCTTTCTCTCTTCGGCTCAAACGGGTTGCGTCGTCTCTAAATTCCTGAGTCCTGTCTTCTTTCGAAATTCTGTTTAGGCGTTTAGAGTCTTCATAAATCATTTGTTGAAGCTGAAGCATTGACTGAATCTGAACTTCGATTTGAGCCAAAGTCCGTTTGGTTTCTTCTTCACGCATTTGACGAAGGATTTTTTCCAGATTGGATTTGGCTTCTTCCAGTTCTCGAAGAGCTTCTTTTTGAGCATTCAAAGCACCTTCCCGTTCTGATTTTTCAAGTTTTTGGCGAGCGTTTTCCATTAGTTTTTGAGCTTGCCGAAGTGATTCAGGTAAAGATTTTTTCGCGGATGCTGGATTTTCATACTTTTCCTCCTGGGAATCATCTGAAGGGGACGCCCCCTTTTCATGATCTTTTGATTCGTTGGGATCGGAATTTGGGAGGGCATTATTTTCTTTATTGGATGGAGAATTTTCCGATAAAATTTCATTATCTTCAGTTTCGTCCATGATTTTTCGCGCTAACTCACCCGTTTTTTGAGCGTTATTTTCCTGTTCACGTGAAAGTTCTGAAATATCGCGCATCTGACGCGTTCGTCCTTCGATAGACTGCTGCTGGCGAATTCGATGATTGATTTCCCTTAAATGAGTCCGAAGCAATTCCATTTCATTCGCTAATTGGGTATTTCGATTTTCAGACTCCAACTTTTCGAGAATCTTTTTTAAATCGGAAATTAGTGATTTGGCTTCGTCATTCGCCTGGGAATAAGATTTTTCCAAAAGACGGGAAACGAGTTCTTCCATACGGGGAAGAATTCGCGATTCATCTGCCTGCTGGCGAGCATTCTTCAGTAATTCAGTCTGCACTGGATCGTTCCGGAGCATTTCAAGCATCTGTGGAATTTTTTCGTTCCAGAGATTAAATGTGCGCAGTATTTCCTGTTGGCGTTCCGGGAAATTTGAAGGTGACGTTGATTGGGCAGAATCCGATTCCGGGAGGTTTTTCGAGTTTACTTTCGTTTGGGGGGATGAATCGATTTCACGGTTTTCTTCCGAGAGTTCGGTTTCTTTTAAATTTTCCGTGCTTTCATTTCCTTTTTCATTTTCTGATTCTTCAATACCCTTTTCTTCATCCCTTTCATCATCTTCGTCGTCTTCTTCCTCGTCATCATCTTCTTCGTCGTCAAAGAGAAGATCAGCCAGACTGGATCGATTTTGACGGGAAATTTCATCTTGCAGTTCTTCTTCCTGTCGGATTACGGTACGCAAGAGTTCCACCATTTCATTGAAATCCTGCATTTTGAGCATTTTTTCCCGAACCGTGAGAAGAAGGAGAATAAGAGCGTCCATTTGAGCGGAAGCAGTGGAATGGACGGTTTGAGCCTGCTGGATCTGACCGTCATCAATTGCTTTTCGCAAAGAAATGAGAGTGGTCTCAAGTTCCGGGATGGAATTTTGATGGATTTCCAGAAGAGGCAAACGGATTCCCTCATTCAAACGTTCAAACCATGAAGGAGTGTCGATCCGATTATTAACCATTTGAAGGCAAAGGTTTTCAATTCCTTCGGCGATACCATTAAATTCATGAGAGTTTTTTCGGTTATTTTGAATAATTCGCTCTGTTCGGTAACTAAAGAGAGCTTGAGGGGAATCCTCTGTTTCGGAATTGGCTGGTTTCTCCTCCGTTTTCGTAACATTGGATTGAGCGGTGTTCATGGAAGCAAAATCAAAATTTTCCAATGATTCACGAGAATCCTGGATTTCCTGAAGGATTTTTTCAAAAAGCTGGCTCAAGACTGCCTCACGTCCTTCAAGTTTCCAGCGAAGCTGTTCCGGCGTGACGATTTCCAGGGAGATCGTCTGTGAATAGCTGGTTCTTTTTTCAGTAATGAAAATGTCATTTCTGTCATTGGCTGCCATGGAAATTTGGAATTTGTCTCCGGGGCGCAATCCAAGTGGTTCAAGGAGCATGGCGGTTTCTGGTGAGCCATTCATCGTGAACTCGAGCGGCGGGGAAGATGGATCGTCGAATTTCTTGAACCAATGAGTTCCCGCGGGAAAAAATTCAATCGTTTTGTCTTTGTTTTTGTCCTGGTTTTGCGTCGTTTCCGGATTACTTCTTTCCAGTTTCCAGTCGTATCCAACCGCGCGCAAACCATAATCATCCGTGATTTTTCCTTTCATCGGGATTTGGGCATTTGGGGTAACCGCTTCTCCAATTCCCCATGGAGTAACTGGAAGTGAAGGAAGCTGATCCTCTTCCATTGCCAGGACCAATTTAATCGGTGACGGTGAGGTGATTCCGTCAGAATCGGATAAGCAAAATGAAAGCGCCGCATCAGAAAACAAAACTCCAAGCGGGTATTCAAGGATATGCGGATTTTGCGGAGAAGGAAGTAATTTGACTGTTTGCGTTTTTTGGGGAGGCTGAGCCAGTTTTTTTTCAAAGGCCGGAGTCAGATGAGGAAGGAGAACCGACAGAAAATCAGGAAGTTTCCTAGAAATCTGGAGTTCCGCGGATTCAAGAGGTTTCGTTGATTCACCCAGAAGGGTGATTTCTGTTCCGAGCGGAATACTTTGGACAGTTCCCGGTTGGATGGTTTGAGAGGTAAGTGTGGAGTATTGAGGATACTTAAGCCGCAATTTGAGTGACAGTGAGGGACTGTCAACGACTTTGACCTGAAAACCACGAGCAGAGGCATCACCGGCAGTCACGTCAAATTCGAAGGATTTTATTACTCCCCGAAGTGAATAAGAAAAATCCGCCCATTCTCCGGAAGGACTGGACGATTCATTTTCTCGTTCCATGGCAATTCGGTTGCGAAATCCGTCTTCCGTGCGGTATGTTAAATAGACCGTACGCAAAACGTCTTTCAAATGGTATCCTGAACCTTCCACGCCGGCACGCAGGCGAATTTGAACGTCAGATCCGCGGGCGATTTTCAATGTTCCGGCTTGAAAAATCGGATCCATTTCAATTTGAACTATCCTTGGCCACGGAGTTTCCGAGAGTTTCAGGAAACGATCAGTCCAGACATTGAGGAAAAGTGGTGCTTTGATGGTTAAGCCGAGCAATGCCCCAAGCATGAGCATTGCTCCCAGAAGGCCAATAATTAATGGCCGAAAACGGAAAAGAGGCTGAAAACGAAAATGTTCAATTTCCGGCAGCAATTCATCCCGGATCTGCCGCAGGAGTTTTTCACGCTGAGCGGGAAGTCCGTGAGAATGAGCGGCAGTACTTTGAAAATCCGACTCAGAATTTTCAGAGGAAGCAGCTGCGGATGATTCTGGTTCAACGAGAGTCAACAGAGAGTCATTAAACTGCGGAAAGCGTTTTTCAAGAAGAATTGCCAGGGAATGATTGGAAATTGGACGAAAAACAGGTAAAAGAACGAGTTTTCCCAATTGCCGGATTGCCAGAAACGCGGCAAAAATCAGGAAAATGAGTCGGATTTCGCGAGCCGGCTCAAAAAATCGGTCCAAAATTAACGAGGCCCAAAAAAGTAACCCCATTTGGAAAATCCAGAGGCTGATTCCTTCCGCCGCAAGATAAAAACGGATTTTACGGCGAAGTTTTTGGAAAAGACGATGAATTTCCGGAAAAAGCGTTTTCAGCATGGATTTTTTCCTGCCAGGAATTTAAGTGGCGTTTGATTTGAAAAGGAAAGGAAACCGAAAAACCTGAAATTTACGAATCAAAATTTTCCGATTCTGATTTTAAAGAACGGGTGAACAGTTTTCGGCACAAGGAACGAAAACGTTTTACGATTCCTTTTTCACTATTCACTAAAGAGGCTGTTTCAGGCGAATCAGCAGAGGCAAATTCAGCAGCGTGGGCAGATTTCCGGAGAGGGGGTTCCTCATGACTTAAATGCTGAGAGGTGATTGATGAAATCTCCGTTGACTCTTCCGACTCCTGGAGGGAACAAAGAGGAGTGACGGAGGCTGAAGCGCCGGGGTCTGACTGCCGCGGAGTATTTTGCGCGGATCCGGTACGCTCTGACTCCGCATGCGTGGGAAATGCCGCGGCATTGGTATCGTCGGATTCTTCAAATTCGGCCAGACCGCATACCCAGCCGTTTTCCTGAAGCAGAGTCGCGAGTGAATTTAAACATTCAATTTCTGAAGCGGCAGGGAGAATTTCTTTGGCTGAAGTATTTTTTATCTGGGATTCGACGAGATCTTTTAGCAGCGTTTTGCGGAAAAAACCTCCCAAATTCAAATTTTCATCCAGAAAAAAAGCTCCCAGATCAGGATTTTGCTCAAGGATGGTGACAGCATTCGGCCAATCAGCCTGAAAACGTATCCCGGACGGCATCAGGTAAACATAGTCAGAGTCGCATAAGTCTATCCCTTGCCGAAAACATTCCCAGTTGGGATCTTTCGGCAGCATGAATTCCTGCGGAGCTTCCACGAAATGAACCTCGTCTTCGCTTAAATCATACGGATTTTCGTATGTTTTATTTTTGATAACGAAAATTTCGCATGAGTCTGGACGATTTTCCAAAATGGAAAGAATTGAATCTTCCAGTTCTTCAGGAGTAGTGCAGTATGAAATGATGAAGGTTAATCGCTTCACGATGTCCTCAGTCGAATGAGCCTGGTGCGGAAATACTAAGGCTGGAATCAGCATGGTGTTCGGTCCTCTTCGGGGGATTTACTTTACCCTGGATTTGCGAATGCGAAACCGTTCCCCAATGCCGACTGTCTTCACTGACAAAAAAATTATCGCCTACTAAATAGTACTCCGACTTGCAGTCAAATGCAAGCGTTTTTTTTCCGTTTTTCGAAATTTTGTGGAATTTTGTCAAATTTTTTTCCCAATACTCTCCCCGAAAGAGTTGAAGACGGCTAATTTCAGTTTTTTGATTTCCCCAACACCAGATTTTAGCGGTTGGAAATGAAAATTGTGAATATTCACCTTCTGATGATTGCGCGTGAAATTGAGTGTCAAATGCTGGGAAAGTATTTGGTTTTGTGGGAGGAGATTGCTCCGCGAAAGTCTTTGCTGACGCGGAGCGGCAGGTTGAGAAGACGATGGGGGATGGCAGGGAAAAGATAATGAATTCCTTAAGCGGAACGTCATCGAGTGTCAAACGCGGTATGCCGTCCAATGTGGAAAAGAGAAGGGAGTGAGTCTTTTCTGCCAGTATTTCGTTTTTTATTCGGAAACATGAGACATCAATAGTTGAGTAACCAGCGCGATTCCATTCGTCGGGTGAAGGAATCTCAGTTGGACTGGACGCGAAAAAATCCTGGATTTCAGCTTTCAGTTCAGAACTTTCTTTCGATTCGGATTGGGGAATCAGAACAAAAAAATGTTCTCCCGTGAGTGTCGGCAGGGAAATAACTAAACGAAAATTCGGAGTATCGTCAACAGGTTTTTCTGATTTCGGCGGATTTTTCTCCGGGATTTGAATTATCTCAAATGAACAGAGTAATTCACGGATCATGCCGATGGCGTGTGAAGGAAATTGAGTTCCATTCTCCGCGCGATAATTCGTAATGGGAGCAGGTTCCAGGCAGCAGGAAACCTTGCCGTCATCGGAAGAAATAAATCGTCCGGCTTGATGGACATACTTTATTCCGCATGGAATTGAGGAATTGAATCTCCAACCATTGAGGAGGCAGGTGATTCCCGGGATTCGCGGGTAATCTTTAGAGTGGTAAAAGGAGGAATCTTCCTGCTCTGACGAGTTTAGGGCGTTTTGTTCCTGAATGAGGGCGTTAATTTGACTGTTTAGGAATCGCGAGGCGGAATTTGAGGCAAGGTTTTCACCCTGAGGAGTTTTATTCAATATGGCTTCTGAAACGGAGGCTGTGGCCGAAACAGAGCCAAATGGAATCCAGCGGGAGATTCCCTGGGGACGGAAATCGTCTGAAAAAACTGGAATTCGCATTTGTTTCCAGGTTTCCAGAGGATGGATGGTCCGTTGGCCGTTTCGGTAGAGGATTCCGTCTCGAACTTCAAGTCTATCGCCGGGAAGACCGGCAATTCGCTTAATGACGGGGCCGATTTTTTCATTGGGAATCGCCACTACGATGTCGTCCAGGAAATATTTTTCTTGTGGAATGACTTCAAGCAATTCATCAAAACGTACTTCCTGGCGACACTTTTGAAGGTAGGCCCGCGAAGTTCGGATTTTTTCATGGATCATCCAGCCGCAGTTCGGACATACGGAAGTCCCGTAATCGGATCTTGGTCCGTGCATTTGGCAAAGAGGGCAGGTCTCAAATATCGTGCCTCCATAAAGAGAAGGAATCATTGAGTTTCCTGCCACCTGAATAAGGTCCCCGGAGTAATTTTTTTGCGTAATCTGCCTGAAGAGAAAACAGATAGTGAGAGAAACTAAAATTCCCCCAATCATTCCTAAAATGAAAGCGGAAGGGACCAGTTTAGGGCATTTGGAAAAGCATGAGGCACGAGTCGAAAATACCATGAAATAAAAATCCTTTTTCAAGTATTCAATTCATTGGGTCTGTCGTTTTTTTCGTAAGAATTAAGGCATCGAGGATTCTGACCGTTGACTGGTTTCCTGAGATAGGGAGGTTGGTACGTTCTCAGGAGAGTGGCGAATCCACGGATTTTCCCAGTTTCCCCATTTCTGGAGATAGAGTTGGCAGCTAAAATTGGTTTCCGCTTTCTCCTCAATCCATTTTTTGGTTTTTTCAACCAGTTTTTGCTCTTCCGCGAGCGATAGGTATCCCAGCAGAACGCGTGTTCGAAGAAAAACGAAATAAGTATCGAGAACATCGCATCGGCAGTAATCTTCAATCTCCTGGAATTTTCCGGCTGAGTGCATTTCGTCAATCATGTTTCCCTGAACATTCATTTTGCCGGGCTTTCCGATGAGATTGGCAGCCAGATTCAGTCCGCCTGAAAAACGAGTTGTGCCAAAATTGGTAAAAATGTCCTGAAGGTCAATGTGGGCAGACTGATTGAAACGGCTGCGCGGCTGATCATAATTTCTCGCGAGCGGCGAAAACCATCCGGGAATGGGAATACCGTATCGGAAGGCGGCAAGCTCCATGAGGGGAATGTCAAAAGAACGGCCGTTAAAGGTAACGAAAGTTGGCCGCCCATAGCGTTCCCAGCCGCGCCAGAAACGTTCAACAATTTCCGGAGGTCTCAGGGAAACTTCACTCATTGCCGCGATGTCAAGAAGTTCGAAGTTTTCAGAAATTTTTGCCAGAACGACACAGGTCGGGATCTGAAAAGAATACGGAATAAAATCTTTTCCTGTGTCAGCGATTAGTTGCTCTTTCCATTTTTTGACCGCTTCATCAGGAGTTTGTCCATTTCGGGTTTCTTCCGGATAACGCACTTGAGCTGCCAGTGGAGCGTCCGTAAAGGATTCAACGTCAAAAACAAGATATCGAATTGGTGAGACTGGCATGAAAAGTCTCCTTTGGTCGTTAATGAAAATGAAAAATGAGGAAGAGGGGCGTCAGGAATGGAAAAGCTCTCGCCGCAGCCATTCCGTTTCCGATTTTATTTATCTTCTGTTTTGACTTCAGGCCAGAATTCAATAATTTTTTTCTGAATCTCCTCAAGGCGGTCGGTCAGTAAGAAATCAGCGCCCATTTGAACCAGTTTTTCAACATTTTCCGGTTTGTTGCAGTGAAAATAATTGATTTTCACGCCAGAGTCATGGAGAAGAATCGCGTCATCTTCAGAGCATGGAGCCAAAAGTTGAAGAAATTCACATTTATTTTCAACGGTTTGGGAGGCATAGAGTGAACTCTGCTCCGCTGTCCATGGTTTTCCATGACCGCCCGGCCTGCTCATATTGCACGCCAAAATTTCAGGAACGACCTGTCTCGCTTTTGAAATTTCGCCAAGTGAGGCCGCGATAAACGCCTGATGAAGCCGTCCTTTATTTTTAAGAATTTGGGCAACTTCAACGGCGACAGAACCTCCGCAGTGAACGTTGATCCAAAGACCATCTTTAGGAAGGCAGTCGATCGCTTCCTCGAAAGTCGGAACTTTTGTGCCGGCAAATCGGGAATTTTTTTTGATTCCGGCATCCAATGCGCGAATCTCCGCGAAAGTAAGAGCGGAAACGTTTCCTGTTCCATTGGTCGTTCTGTCAACCGTGGCGTCGTGCATAATGATTAATTCCCCAGTGCGGCAGCGTTTCACGTCCATTTCGACCATTTGTGCTCCCTTTCGCGCAGCACTCTGGAACGCGGGAATCGTATTTTCAGGAAAACACGCGTTATCTCCGCGATGCGCACAAAGGCCGCGAGTCGGCATGTCCGCGGCAGCAAGTGCCGTGAAAATATGCGGGATTGCCAAAAATGAAAGGAAAAGGGGAAGTAAAGCTGAAAAACGCCTGGTAAAAATCACTCGTTTCATGTCATACCTGCGGTAAAGCGGCAAAATGGAATTGGGAAGGAAACCAAAATTAGTCAATGGACATTTGGGTGAAGGTTTTTGATGGATGTCCGTTTTGGATAAATTAAATTGACTGTTGAATTATGTTCTGGCAATAAGTAAATTTTGCTCGGAGTTTAATTTTGACCGCGTTGGAATTCTGGAAACAGCGGATTCAGAGCCGCGGCAGACAGAAATTTTCGGTCACATAATCCATTTTACTGGAAACTAAATACTGTGAGCGGGTTTTAATTGGAGTAATAATTAAAATTCCCAAATGAAATGAGGCGTAATGTTAATAAAACGGATTCGTTTCCCAAATTACGGTAAAAACGAATCCGTTTGTTAGATTATTTTATTTTTTGAGGAAAATATTTTTGAACTGAACTTTCATTGCCGGACCGACATGCATCTGGAAACCGAGGAGACCAGAAGCGCGGGCAATGTCGTCTTCATCGATAACTTCGGAAACTTTAACTCCATTGATATACTGGGAACAAACGTTACCTTTCGCGACAATTCGGTAAGTATTCCATCCGTTAAGGTCAATATGGGAAAGAATTTCCTCTGAATCGCCGACGCTGCCGGTGACGACCGGTCTGCCGTTTTGGCCAATAGTGGTCTGCTGACCGCGTTGGGCAAGGATTCCGCGATAACCTTCACCGTAGACAATTCCCATGTGCGGCTTGCCGGCAATGTCCGCCTGGTAACCGCCCATGCTCCATGGTTTTCCAGGATTCATGAAAGCGCGATACTGAATTCCGGAATTATGATTGAAGAGTCGGAAATCAACCAAAAGTTCAAAATCATCGACTTCTCCCTTTTTCCAGACCAAAAACGTATTATATTTGATTGGGGTTTCGGGAGTTGAGATTCCCGTGACGCAGCCATCCTGAACAGACCAGTAGGTCGGATCTCCGTCCCATCCGTCTAGTGTTTTACCGTCGAAAAGGGAAACGAATCCGTCTGGGATTGGTTTGTCGGCGGGAATTTCACTCGCGGAAACAGTGACATGCGGAAGCAGGAAAAATCCAAGGAGGAAGAGAATGGCCGTGGAGATTGAGAATAAAGTTCGTTTCATATTTTTCCTTTCAATTTTAAACTAAGGTAAGGCTGGGACGGTAGGATGGGCAAGTTTTGGAACCCCTTCTTTTTCGAAAGAAAAAGATTCCATGACTTCCATTCTGTTGCTTTTATTTTACTTCCCCTTTCTTTTTTTTCAAGGAGTGAGAGAAATTTTTTTAGGAATTTTTTAGAATTTTTGGGTTATTGATAAATTTTTCCTTTCAGAATTGCCGGCGTCTTATGGAAGTGATGAGAGAAGTAAAGTGGAAACATTTGGCTTGTCAAAATTTTTGGAAAAATCGTTAATTTTGCTGAAAAAGGAAAATAGTGTGGAGGAATCCCTGTTTTTTTTATCAAAAAATTCGACAAATCAAGAAAAGTGTGGTAAACTAGAGTAGGTGAATCAAAACTTAAAGTTTATTTCCATTTCTCGCTTTAAATTTTTGAGAGGTTTAATCGCTGAAATGGATATTGAAAAGAGTTTTGTCAGGAAACCGATGAAACGAATCGGCAGAAATTTGAATCAGTGACTTTCGGAGTTTTTCCGGGATAAAGGATTTCATGCACTCAGTCAGACAGTTTATTTTGGGGCCGGAAAATGAGTATTTGGCCGTCAGCCGCGGAATTGATGAAGCGGATCTTTCAGAGATTTGCCAATGGAGCGGGAAGAGTGGAGATTTGGTTTCAGAGGCTCCAATGGCGCATAGTTGGAATTTTCATCCGCTTCCGACGGGTTCTTTCTGTTTAAGCCGTACGAATCGGGCGGCGCTTCTTTTCCCCAAAGCGGATCCAAGTCAGGTTTTTACGCATGGTATTCTTATCCCGCGATCGCTTTTAAAGGACTATGCCAATAATGTGATGCTTTTGGCGCGGCATCTTGAAAAACTCGGTTTCTGGCGCGCGGGCCTTGAGGTAACGCGCCAACTTCTCTCCGCATCGGAGTCGGAGCCGCGTAAGAGGGAGAATTCGTCAGCCGAAGAACGAAGTCTTCCGGTGCTTCGGACCCTTACGATGGACGGAGGAGCGGATGCGGTTCGCCTGAACAGCTTGAATGCTTTTGTCCGAACGACTGGTATTCGCCGATTCTGTTCGATTCTGGATCAGGTTTTGGGTAATTTTTCTACCATAGTGACAGGTAACGCGGTTCCCGAGATGCTTTTGGAAGCGTTGCTTGATGCTTTGCCGATTGGCTGCCGGCTTGAAATTTCATTCTCTACGGGACTTCGTTTTTCTCCAGATCGTTTTTTTCGGGTTGTTTTCGTTGGAAACAGTTTGGATGAGCAGAAGAAAATTCAGCATGAATTCACTTTACCGATGATTTCATCAACGAGTATTTCCTTAATGCAGGATCAACTTTTGCCTGCGCTTCAGAATCGCTGGGCGATGTTTATCGCGACGCTTTTTGAGCAAAATAAAGAAATGGAGTGGGGGGAAATCGCGGTATTGGATGAAACGCATTCTTTGTCGGAACTATCCAAAAGAGCGCGTTTTTGGTTTCGTAAGCTGGGATTGGAAACGATTTATCAAAAAATTAGAGAAAGTAGGAAAAACGGTAGCCTCAGCAGTGATGAATCCTATGGAATTTTCAGAACCAGAGTTTCTGGCGCTGAGAATGTCCAAAAGATTCTGACCGCGATTTTGAGGAATCTGCCGAGTGAACGTGAAAAAGAATCCGCGAATGATGAAAATGGCATGAAAGTCCTGGATTCCGGAAAATTTCGAGCCTTAACGGAGTGGCTGGAAGTGGAACTGCTTAAATTAAGAAAGTGTGAAAATTTTTCAGATGAAAGCACTCCGAAAAAGCAGAAGGCGGAAGTAATCGGAATTCAGAATGGCATTTCAGAAGAACTGCCGCCTCTGGATGAGGATCTGATTTTGAAACTTTGGGAAAGCGAGGCGATACGTGAGTTGATTCATGCGGATCCAACGGAATCCGCGGAGCAGGAGGAGGCTAAGGAAGAGGAAGCGGGAAAAGTTTGCGGCAGCGGGGAAGAAAGCGGGAAAAAGGTTTTTGGAAATGAAAATTTGCCGGAGCGGGATTCCGATTTTGGTGATGAATTTTGCGAAAAAACTGAATTATTCGTGAATAATACGCCGAAAAAAGGAGAAATAGTCATGCCAAGGGCAATGAATTCCTATCTTGCGACGCTTTCAGAAGCAATGCATGGTAATCCGTTGGCTCAAAATCATCTGAAAAATGTTTTTCAGGAAATTACGTCCGGTGTTTCAGAGGTACAGAAGGAAAAGGTTTCTGAAACATTGCTTCGTGAAGGGGTTCGCAGCTGGAATGAAGAGCGCAATTCAATGCGAAACAGTTCATGGAGGCAGATTGAGGAAATGGTCGATACGCTTTCAATGGTGCTGAATCTTCCTTACGAAGATGAAAAATGAAACCGGCATGAAATTTTAGATTTTGGAATCGAGAGCTTAAGAGAATTTTCAGGAATTTTAATTATGAAACAGATTGAATCAATTCTTTCAATTCTTCGAGATGCGGCGGATTTGACGACTCGCATCCAGAATGATTTCATTACGCCGGCCACATGGGAAAAGAAAGATAAATCTCCGGTAACGGTTGGGGATTTGGCGGTTCAGACGCTTGTCGCGGCCCGACTGGAGGAGCTTTGTCCGGAAGTACCGCTAATTGCCGAAGAATCAGCGGATTTGCTTGTTTCAGAGGATGGAAAGCGTTTTCTGGACATTATCGTGAAATATGTCGGAAAGTATCTGGAGAAAATTACTGCGGAAAAGGTGGTGAATTGGATTTCCAGAGGTAAAAACGATGATTCACTGAAGGGTGCTCCGAAATTTTGGACGTTGGATCCTATTGACGGAACGAAGGGGTTTCTTCGAAAAGAGCAGTACGCGACGGCATTGGCATTGGTGGAAAATGGAGAAGTCACGACTGGTTTTCTTGGTCTTCCAAACTTGACATGGCTGAAGGAAAAACACGATTTTACGCCTGAAAAACAGTCCGCTGGCGCGCCATGGGGGGCTTTGCTTTACGCGAAACGCGGAGAAGGGACGTGGATTTCGGATCTTGGAAGTTCAGACTTTGTGAAACTTCATGTTTCTGAGCATTCCGATCCAAACGATGCCTCTGTTTTGCGTTCGGTTGAGGCAGGTCATACCAATCTGAGCCAAATAGACATTTTGTGCCGGGAAATTGGGGTTCCTGGGGTAGTCGCGATGGATTCTCAAGCTAAATACGCGGTTTTGGCTGCTGGAAGAAGTGACCTTCTTTTTCGTTTGATTTCACCGAAAATGCCGGATTATCGAGAAAAGATTTGGGATCAGGCGGCAGGTTCGATCGTGGTCGAAGAAGCTGGGGGGCGTATTACGGATCTTGATGGGAGACCGCTTGATTTTTCGCAGGGAGCGATGCTCCTTAAAAATCGCGGAATTTGCGCTTCCAACGGACTGCTTCACGATTTGGCTCTTAAGGCCATTGAAAAAATAGGGGCCTGATGAGTTCGAGTGATTAGAAAACGAAAGCAACGTTCCTGCGGAGAAAGTTCATTCTTCGCAGGATTTTGTTTAATATTTATTCTGAAATCTTCTGAAATTAATTATTTCCTGTCTAATTTTTGAAATTTCATCCTCTCCCCCCCTTTGAAAATGTTTTAAACGGACTATACTCAAAAGCAGACACGTTAAAATCAGGGAGAAATCACGCGGGAAGAAAGTAATGGGGAAATTAAAACGCGTGATATTCTTTTGGGAGCAAATTTTCTGTTAAGCATAAGCGTGAAATTCAACCTTTAAAAGGAAATGTGAAAATGAGCGATACGCCAAAGTATTCTTACTGGCATTTGAGTGAAAATGAACGTCGACGTCTTGAAATGGAACGCAGGGCGGAAGAGATTCGTCTTGAAAATTTACGTCGTGAAGCGGCTGAAATTAAGAGAAAGCAGCGTCTTGCCTCTTTTCAGAATAGTTTGAGAGAGCAGATTCAGGCACTTGAAATGCGTGTTCAGAATCTTGAACGGGAATTCCTGGAAGAAAATTTTTCAGGAATTGAGCGGCTTGGGGATTGGGAAAAACTTTCGAGTGAGTGGAAAGAGGAAGTTGGGGCTGCTGAATGGGATGAGGATGCCCAAAGGGTTCAGAAAAAAATCAGAATCAGAGAAGGATTGGTTGATGATCTGGCTGAAATGCTGCGAATTAAGCGGAGGTTAATTCGCCAAATTGAAGAAATGCGTTTAAAAATTGAGGAGCGAGGCGGTCTTCAGGTGCTTCAGGCTCCTCCAATCGGCGATTCTGAATTTAATGAACTGATTCGGAATATCAGAGAAACTCAGGTTTTGGACCATTTGAAAGGAATGGAAAGTTCCTGGAAAAGAGCAGCGGAGGAATTTCATGCCCAGTGTCTTTTCTTTGATCAAAAACAGAGATTTTATAAAATGGAAAAGGCTATGAAAGCGTTTGACCGTAAGTTGCTTATCGGCGAAAATCAAAATCTTTTCCAGCAGCTGAGTGACGCGATGGATCAGCTTCGGATCAAAATTGGCTGTGTCAGAATGAAGGAGGTTTCAGCCGCTTTTCTTCCTGTTGAGAATTACTTTTCAGCACTGTCTTCCAGACTCCAGCAAAGTGTTGCTGTCCTGGCTAAAAGAAGGGAGGAAAATGGAAGGATTTGGGAGGAATTTGACGCGGAGTGGAAAAGAGAATCGGGAAATTGGTATTCAGAACAAAGTACTGTTTCAGATGAGCGGACGAATATCTGGAAGACAGTTGAAAATTTGAAATTGAAAATTGAATCTCAGCTGGAGGCGCTTCGCCAGCAGATGGAAAGGCTGGCTCCCGCGCAATTTAATCAGGCGATCGAACGTTTGCGCAATGAAATGAAGGTTTTCAGGGAACAGAGAGAATCAATCCGTCAATTGGAAACACTTGGTGAATGGCAGGAGATGAATTTGCCAAAGTTTCTGTGGGAAAATTTTGCTCCTGATGAATGGCGTGAATTTGAACGCGGGAGGAGTGTGCTTTTCCGCCAGATTCAAAATCGGCAGAGTATTAATTTCAAAAAGGATTTCGAAGCGCATCAGGCCTTTTTGAATGAATGTTTTGAGAGACGGAAGACTTCAATTCAGTCATGGACGATTCAGCATGGAGCGATTAAGAAGGGAATCGCTGATTTGCGTGAGTATTGGTCATTCTGGTTTTCAGACCCTTCGGTGCGTCAGTGGGCTGAGATTGAGTTGGCGGCTCAAGAGACGGAGCTTCAGGAAATCCTGAAAATGATGGATGAGAGAGTATTCGACTTGCGTTTGGTTGAGGAACGGGTTGCCGCCTGGAAAAAGATGATGGAGCAAATTGTTCAGGCGGTACTTGAGGTTCAGCAGCGTGAACGCAAAAGACAGTATCTTGTGCGCCGATTTGAGGAAGAATTTCGAAAGCTGGGATTTTCCTTGAGCGAACCGCAGCTGGAAGATCCTGGAAATCCCGCGTCTGGGATCGTTTTGTCCGCTGCCAGACGTGGTGAGGGAAGGACGATTAATGTCCGCTTTGACCAAGAGGAAAGTGAACCGGTACTTTATGCGGTAGATGGTTTTCCAATGCCTCGTCAGAAAGTTGATGGAAATGATTTCCGGACGTGCGACGAGGCGCAGCGGCAGTTGACGATTCTTCATCAACTCCTCGAAAAGCATGGAATTGTGATGGGAAAAGTTCAGTGGGAAGATCAGCCCCCGACCGATTTGGCGAAAGAGGCTATGGAATTGCCTGATGCCGTTTTCCAATCACGCGTGAGTGACGGTTAATTTCAAGATACTGGCAAAATTCAAGTTTGAGAATCTGATTGGGCCGTGTTTCGGACGTACCGTTTATTGCTGAATACGCGCTGCGTACGGTGTCGTGGAAATTCAAAACTCACTTTTTTCTTTCATTGGGTTTTGGGAGGTCCCTTTGGTTGAATTGGGAAAGTAAAAACGCTAATCCTGTTTGGGGATGAAAACGAGGAAAAAAATGACATTGGAAAAGGAAAAAAGCACTTCATCGGTAACGACCTGGCGGGATGAGATGAATTCCCAGCTTGAGAGAGGAAAACATATTTTACTTTATGGAAATGTGGATGACCGCTGCCTCCTTGATGAAAATCGTCCGAGGACGGTACTTTTGGCGCAGGCTTTGAATCATTATTTCCTGACGCGAAAGTACCAATTGGTTGTCCACTATGATTTGGCGGATGGAATGAGGACCGCGATTCCGGAGAGTATGGATTCTCTTTTACTCAGCCTGTTGGATGGCCAGGATGCTCAAAATTCAGACTCTTGCGTTTCAATAGCAAATCCTTCTGAAGCTTCCGTTCCGCCGAAAAATTCCGCGCGAATTTCCTCTTCATCCCCAGAGGCTCACGTGGGGGGAAGTTTTGCTTCCGTTCAGGCGGAAAAGACCGCGGCTGAATTTGAATTGGCGAGCAGGAAACGCCGTGATGCCGCGCGCAGTTCGATTTTCACGCGCCGTTCAGGAAATAATCAGCAGGCAGATGAAAATTCAGGGAGTGGAAACAGTTCGTCTGCTTCTTCGGCCTCTTCTTCCGGAAGGCAGTCTTCGGATGGATTTTTTCAAGGAATTCGGATTCCTTCTTTTCCGCCGGGTACCGCTCCGGAAACGAGTGGACAGGAGGAGCGGCCTGTGGATGATCGTCTCCGGCTTTCGGTACGGAGTAAAAGCGCGGAAGATGTCATTCCACAATTACGAAGGGTTTTGGCGCAGGATCGAATTTCAACCGCGGTCATCATTCATTTTTCGGATAAACTTTTCGATGATACGCGGCGTCAAGGACGTTCTGAACGGGAGTATCTGCTTCATCTCAAAAAAATCCTGACGGAAGCCGCGACGATTCGCCAGGGAAATCTCGCGGGACGGCGTAACGCTTTGATTCTGGTCGCTTCAAGACTTGCTTCCGTTCCGACCTGGCTTTACCAGGAACATCCGCTGTTGGCCTTAATTCGAATTCCCAGCCCCTTGGATGAGGAACGAAGAAAATTTATTGAGGGATTTCTGAGCGTTTTTACTCGAGACGCGGCAATGGAAGGCGATTTGAGGCAGGAGTACGTTCAAACGTTTGTTGAACAGACGCAGGGACTGGCTCTTTGGGATTTAATGGCGCTCGGCGCTCTGGCGAACAGGAGTTCGGAGGATCCGATTGATGAACCGGCTGAAATCAGAAAATTGATTTCACTCTACCGATATGGACAGAAAGAGGATCCATGGGAAAATTTTAACTCTGGTGATCGGCGTAATCGGATTCAGGATGCTCGAGAAAGCATCGAGATGCGGGTCAAAGGTCAGCCGGAAGCGGTCGAGGCAATTGTCGAGATGCTCATTAGCGCGACCGTGGGAATTTCCATGTCGCCGGTGACGCGGCAATCCGGAAAGCCGAAAGGAGTCTTCTTCTTCGTCGGGCCGACTGGTGTCGGGAAAACGGAACTCGCCAAAGCTTTAGCCGAACTGATTTTTGGTGATGAATCGAGACTGCGAAGATTCGACATGAGTGAATTTTCGGAAGCTCATGCCGCTGAAAAATTGACGGGGTCTCCGCCCGGTTACGTCGGCTACGAAGAGGGAGGGCAACTCACCAATTTTGTCAGGGAAAACCCTTTCAGTCTGCTCCTTTTCGACGAAATTGAAAAGGCTCATGGGCAGGTCATGGACAAATTTCTTCAGATCCTTGAGGATGGACGCTTGACCGACAGCAAGGGACAAACCGCCTTTTTTTCACAGTCTGTCATCATTTTCACGAGTAATATTGGGGCTGACACCCTGTTTTCTGAAGACGGAACGATGGGTAATGAACCCGTTTCAGATGATTTTCCAAGCTATGAAAACTTTATTAAAAAACATTTCCTTGAAAAAGTAAGAGAGCATTTTGTCCGCGAGTTAAAACGCCCTGAAATCCTGAATCGTTTTGGGGATAATGTGATTGTTTTTGACATTTTGCGTCCGGGATTTGTTCGAGCGATTGGTGAGAAGTTTCTTTCCTTGCTGAAAATCTCAGCCAGAGAACGCCGCGGGTTGATACTCGAATTTGAGCCGTCAGTTTTGGAGTATGTTCAGAAACAAATGACGCTTCCCGAGAACATCAAAAACGGGGGACGAAGAATCAGGACTCTGCTTGAGGATCGACTGGAAAAAAAGCTGAATCGATGGATTTTCGAGCATCAGCCCGCTTCGGGAACGGTTTTGATACTTGGACTGAATGAATACGGGGACCTGAATGTTCAGGAACCATGAACAAAAAGAAAGATTAAGCCCCCCTCTAAAACTTTCCTTCAAGAGGGGACCATACCGGAATCACGCGCTCGCGCCGATTTTTTCTCTAAAAATAATTTTTTTGGGAAGTTTCTTGTGCTTTTTATTACGCTCGTACCGATTTTTTTCCATATGGAAATTAGAGTAGTATTTTGAGGCTCGCGAGAATCTTTTTCGGCTGTTTTGCCGCGGATTCGCGTTTTGAAAACGTGTTTTGTTGCCTTTTCGGGATAAAATCATG
>JAFQUP010000041.1 GCA_017408405.1 Thermoguttaceae bacterium | reverse complement strand
CAGGATCTCTACGATGCGATGGACGGTGCGGGAAAGACGGTCATCTCCAACTTCCTTGAGAATAAGGGCGCGAAGGAAAGCGGTCTTGTGCACGGCGTGAAGACGTTCAAGCTCCGGGATGTGGAGATCCGCACTTCACTCATCGATCATAATCCCAGACTGATCGACTTTACGACGGCGTTTGAGATCAAGATCGGCGGCTTCATCCTCTACCATACAGGTGACAGCGGACGCGGCACGGAACCGAAACTCGTGACAGTCTGGGGGCGTCCTGACCTGTGGCTGTTCTTCCCCGGCTGTGGGATCGACACACGCAAGGCTGTGGAGACCGTCAATCCCAAACGCGTCGTATTCGGCCATCTGTGGGAACTTGCTCACCAACGGGGGCATGTGTCAAGCCGCCTTGACGAACCGCTGATCCGCCCGCGGCTCGTCTGGGCCAGAGAGGGGGGCTGCCAGGATGTCTCCCTGGCGTTCTGGGGCGACAGGATTTTGTAGAAATACAATGTTAAATCGAATGTAGGAAACCTCGAAAAACCACGTCTTTTACAAAAGATTACCCAACAAGAAGCATTTTAGCAAAGTGTACCTCCTTTTTCCCAAAAATATCGAAAGGTTTCCAGTACCGGAATCACCATCCTTTCAGGAAAATTTCAAAGAAATCACCGCTCCCCCCGCGAAACTCCTTGACAACGCGTTTTTTCATGTTACAGTGGTATTTACTGTAATGGTGTCTTTTGACTGAAAACAAGGTTTTTAGAGACTGCCGTAGGGAAGTTGGATCCATCAGACTATCGTCCCGGCGACGATAAGACGATCCGTTATGGTGTTCAAATCGATGGAGTACGAGAAGGCTGGGATATTGATGAGTGTGACCTGAAACCTGCTGGTGAGTTTGTAGATCCGAATAACCCAGAAATAGAAAAGTGGTGGCCTTAGAAAACTACTTGACAAATTATTCCGGATACGCTAAACTGAAAACATCAAACACGATCCCATAAAAAGTACCACATCCCCATGCCGCGTTTCCTCACACACCACCTCAACCATCGCCCATTATTTTCCCGCTCGTGTCCGCACGAACGAAGGAACATGAGGAGCGTTTGGCCTGAATCGAGGGAATGGCGTGTTTTTAAGAGCGGTAACAGCTGTCTCTGGACGCTGACCAGCAGGATAAATTGTTAGCTGACACGACGACCAACGGTATTTTATGGTCCCTGACCGACCATCTCGGTACCGTCCGTGACATAATTGGCAATACCACCACCCACCTGATTTGCGACGCTTTCGGCAGCCTCACCTCCGGTACGAACCCGCTCCTGTTCGGTTTCACCGGCAAGGCGTTTGATACCGACACCAACCTCCAGAACAACATCAACCGCTGGTATGACGCGCTTATCGGCCGTTGGCTTTCCACCGACCCGATCGGGTTTGAGGGGAAGGAGGTATTTGATTATTTTGATAATGGCAACCTTTTGCGAAAAAAACGTGGTTTTTCGGGATTGTCTTACCATAATCCAGTCTGAAAAATCTTAAAAATCTGGTAAAAAATGCTCCTTTACCGCTTGAAAAAAATAAAAATTTAGGGTAAAATGAAAAAGTTCAAATATCTTAAGCCCCAATTTTGGTTTCAGTCTGGAGATCCTCATGAAAAAATCCATTCTTTCATTCCTGGCGGTGTGCCTGACCGCGGCTGGAGTGCTTTTGGCTTCGGAAACCTTGGCACAGAACGTTTCGGCGGAAACTCAGACGGCGAGTACGGTCCCCGTTTCAAAACTTGAGTCGTTCTGGAAGGCCGGGATGCCGGAAGAGATCCTGTTCGCTACCCGCAAACCGAGCATCGACGGACACTGGTACGGAAACATCGGGTACTATTCGCTCGATGTCTGTAAGCCGGCGTTCCACAAAAATTCCGGCGGAAAACTCTGCATTTTCAACACGCGGACGAAAGAGTGCCGAACGATTTTTGAGGACCCCAAAGGAAACATTCGCGACCCGCAGATCCACTACGACTGCGAGAAGCTCATCTTTTCGTATCAGCCGGAAGGAAAGCACTACTATAGTTTGTTTGAGATCAATCTTGACGGTACGGGTCTGAAACAGCTGACCGGCATCGGCGAGGACGTCCAGATCCCCGGCACGGAGGACACGACACACTTCGCTCCGGCAGGCTGGGACGATATTGAGCCGACGTATCTTCCAGACGGACAGATCATCTTCTGCTCCACGCGTGCAAAACGGTACGTGCAGTGCTGGGCGACGCAGGTCGCGACGCTCTACAAATGCAATGCGGACGGGACGAACATTCGTCAGATCTCGTGCAATGTTGAGCAGGACAATACGCCGTGGGTCCTCCCGAACGGTCAGATCATCTACATGCGGTGGGAGTATGTGGACCGAAATCATCTCGTTTTCCATCATCTCTGGACCGCGAATCCGGACGGCACGCGCCAGATGGTCTACTTCGGGAATCAGCATCCGGGCGGTGTTTTCCTGGGGCCGAAGCCGATCCCCGGAACGAATAAGGTCGTCGCGACCTTCTCGCCGGGCCACGGTATGAAAGAACACTACGGGCGCGTCGCGATTTTTGATCCGCGCAATGGACCGGACGACCAGGAATCCGTACGCTTCATCAGCCGCGGAAATACGCACAGCGACCCGTGGGCGTTCGATGAAGACCATTTCCTCGTCTGCTCGCACCAAAGGATCGCGATGCTTTCCGGCGACGGTACCGTCGAGACTCTCTACGAACTTCCGCCGGAGCTGGCGAAGGCCGGGTACTGGGTGAATGAAGTCCGCCCGGTCATGAAGCGGGAACGGGAGATCGAGATCGCTGACGTAACGGATCCGTCGAAGGACTATGGGACGCTGGCGCTCGTGAATCTCTACAAAGGGCGCCAGATGAAGGATCTGAAACCCGGAACCGTCAAGGAACTGCTCATTTACGAAGTCCTGCCGAAGCCGATCAACTACTGCGGCGCAATGTCCGAGATCTCCTCCGGCGGTACGTTTGCGGTCGAGCGTCTTCTCGGGTCGGTCCCGGTCTCCGAAGACGGGAGTGCGTATTTCAACATTCCGGCGATGCGGAGCGTGCTTTTCTGCGCGATGGACGAAAACGGACACTGCGTGAAGCGGATGCACTCCTTCACGTCCGTCATGCCGGGCGAAGTGACCGTCTGCATCGGATGCCATGAAGAGCGCGTCGATACTCCGGACACGGAGGACCGCGGACGTCTGAATCTCATCATGCGTCAGCCTCCGGTCGATCCTAAGCCGGTGGAAGGCGTGCCGGAGATCTTTGATTTTGCGCGCGACATCCAGCCGATCCTCGACAAACACTGCCTTGAGTGCCATAATCCGGACCGCGAAGAGGGGGGATTCAACATTTCGGGACACTGGGCACCGCTTTACTCGATCGGGTACCAGATCATGTCATGGCGTGAACTGTTTGGCGACAATCGCGTCAAACTGCCGTACAAAGATCACCAGAAATCCAATTTCAAACCGTACGAGATCGGAACGGGGTCCAGCCGCCTGCTGAAACTCATTGAAGAAGGCCATCAGGGAGTGAAGATGCCGGAGAATGAACAGAAGATGATCCGCTTCTGGCTCGATGCGGGCGCACCGTATGCCGGGACGTACACGGTGAACTGCTGGGGCGGCTTCGGTTACTGCCTGATCGGCACTCCGCAGCGTCCGGACAAAGACTGGCCGGAAACGAAGGCGATGGAAGAGGCGATGCACCGCCGGTGCGACAAATGCCACTGCCCGACGCCGGCGGAGAAGAAGATCGGAAAATACGGACTCCCCGCGCAATTCTACATCAATTACTATCCGTACGAAAAGTACCAGAAGAACATTTACGTGGCGCACGCGCTGACGGAAGACGGCGGACGCTACAGCCGGCATGAGGTCTTTGACCTTTCGTATCCGGAAAAATCCAAAGTGCTCACCGGTCCGCTCTCGAAGGCCGCCGGAGGACGCGGCATCTGTGAAGCGAAGAGCGGTCAGGCGGTCTTCACGGATAAAAATGACCCGGATTATCAGGCGATCCTCGCAGGTATCGCACGCGGAAGACGGTACATTCTGGAAGAAGAAAACCGTTGGTGCATGGCGCTCGACACGCCGAATAATGGGGAAAACTGTCCTGTCGGCTTCGTTCCGCGTCCGCAGTACATCCGCGAAATGGTCCGCTACGGTATCCTTCCGCCGGATCACGACCCGAAACAGCCGATCGATCCGTGGGAGCTGGACAAGAAATACTGGAGATCGCTCTGGTATGAACCGAAATAAAGATTGAGGGAGCCTTTCAAAACCAGATTTTTCCATGGAAATGGTTTTGGGAGGTCCCTTGGGAGCTGATAATTGAAATGTCACACGGAATCCGTGCCGGCATGGCTGATTGGAATTAGGATACGGCGCGGATTTTATTCCTGTTTAAATTGAAACGAAGCGGAGAGGATTTTCATGACTGCGATCATCATTGCTGCGGCAGTTGCGGTAATTTTGGGTATTTACGCAATCAGCGTCTATAATGGTCTGATCACACTGCGCAATCGATACCAGAACGCGTTCGCGCAGGTTGATGTTCAGCTTAAGCGCAGGTACGATTTGATTCCGAATCTGGTGGAAACGGCCAAAGGGTACCTGAAGCATGAACGCGAGACACTTGAGGCGGTGGTTCAGGCGAGGAACAACGCCTCCACCGCTTGCGCGCAGGCCGCGCTGGATCCATCGGATACGAAAGCACTGCATAATTTGAATCGAGCGGAAGGTCAGCTTGCCGGAGCCATGCGCGGGTTCAATATTCAGGTTGAAGCCTATCCGGATCTGAAAGCGAATCAGAATATGCTGGCTCTTCAGGAGGAATTGACCTCCACTGAAAATAAGGTTTCTTTTGCCCGTCAGGCATTCAATGACGCGGTAACTGCGTTTAATACCCGCCGTGAACTGTTTCCCGCGTGCGTTTTTGCCGGAATGTTTGGTTTTCAGCGCGCTGCGCTTTTTGAGGTTGAGAATCCTTCTGAGCGTGAAGCGGTTCGAGTCTCATTTTAATGCACTGTTTTTTTTGAGCGGCTGAAATGGGATTTTACGTTTCTTTTGGCTGGAAAATTTGCGTGGGGACGACACGATGGATTTTTTTCAACAGCAGGAACAGGCTAAAAACAGATCGTTTTGGATGATCGTTTTTTTCATTCTGGGGGTAGTTTGTGTTTTGGGCGCGATTGAGTTGACCGCGTATTTTTTTCTCGCGGATTCGCTGAATCATCCTCAAACGCCTCAGGAACGTGAGGAAGCGATTGAGATGCTTTGCTGGGTTGGAATGGGAACGCTCATTCTTATCGTTGGAGCTTCTCTTTATCGTTCGTGGGAATTGCGTTCCGGCGGCGGAAAGAGCGTCGCGGAATCGATGGGGGGAAGATTGGCTAAGCCGAATGGCGACATCAAGGAACGCCAGCTCCTGAACATCGTGGAAGAGATGGCTTTGGCCAGCGGCATGCCGGTGCCTCCCGTTTACGTTTTGGATAATGAACCGGGGATTAACGCCTTTGCCGCGGGTAACACGCCGGAGGACGCGGTGGTCGCGGTGACCAGCGGAGCACTTTACTCACTAAAGCGGGATGAGCTTCAGGGAGTGATTGGGCATGAATTCAGCCACATCCTCAATGGCGATATGCGCATAAACATTCGTCTGATGGGAGTTATTTTTGGAATTTACGTAATTTATTTCATCGGCTGGATGCTTTTTCGTTCCATATTTTACGTTTCCATTTCAAGCAGCGAAGAGGAGAAAGGTGCCGGAGTCGCTAAACTTGGCGTAGCGGGCATTGGACTTTGGGTTATGCTCATCGGCTCACTGGGACTTCTCTTTGGGAACTTGATGAAAGCGGCGCTTTCCCGTCAGCGAGAGTATCTGGCGGATGCTTCCGCTGTTCAGTTTACCCGTAACCCGAAGGGAATCGCGGACGCTCTGAAACGGATAGGCGGCATTGATCCTGACCGGCAAAAAATACGGACTCCGGCAGCCGCGGAGGCGAGTCACCTCTTTTTCTCGGAATTTTCCTCTTCGCTTTTCTCCTTGCTTTTCGCGACACATCCGCCGCTTGAAAAACGCATAAGGCGTTTGGATCCCGAATTTGATCCTGATTTGGCGGTTCGCATTGAGCGGGCAAAGGCGGAAGAGGGAATTTCCTCGAGAGGTCAGGCCTCCGGATTCGCGGGGGGGGCCGATAAATCTCCGGCAACTGGAGTTTCCACTTCACCTTCTTCGGAAAATACGGATAATTTCGCGCGGGTTGACACTTCAAAGTATGGCGCGCCGTCTGATTTGAAAGAAAAAATGTCAAAAGATTACGCGATAGAGAGCCATTCTCTCGCGGATATTCTTTTCGCGGCGGAAGGCGAGGCTGAAAAAAGACAGAATGGCGGTCGGGGATTGCCCGCTCCGATTTCCATTCGTGAAACTATCGGAAATTCACTGGGAGCGACCGCTTACGTTTTGGCCATTCTTACGGATTCTCAAAACCGGAAAACGGAAGAAAAGCAGAAGGAACTGGTTTCTCGGATGCTCGGCGGGATTTTGGTTCATGACTATTCCCGGCTTCTGAAGCAGGTTGCTTCTCTTTCTCCAAGCGCGAGATTGATGAATCTTCAACTGGCCATGCCCGCGCTGCGTCAGCTCAGTCCAAGACAGTATGCTGGCGTGAGAGAGGGCATTCGGTCACTTATTGAAGCGGATTTTCAGGTTGATTTGAATGAGTTCGTGATTTACTCCATGGTTTGCCGCCAGCTTGATCTGGTATTCGGCCTTAAGAAATCCGCGGTCGGTACTGGGAAAATGACGCTCGCTATGTTCCGGTCCGCGGTTCTGGTTCTTTCGCGTTTGGCGTATGCCGGCAGTTCCGTTCGTGAGGAACAGGAAAAAGCGTTTCGCGCGGGTTTGAAGGCGCTGAATATCGCTGACGCGGATATTCTTCCCAAAGAAGAATGTTCCAATGAGAAACTCCAGAAGGCTCTCGCGATGCTGGATAAAATGGAAACGGCGTGGAAGCGCGAATTCCTTCTCGCTTCCATTCAGACGATTATGGCTGACGGTAAAGAAACAGAGAGAGAGGCGGTACTTCGTTTTGGGATTGCTGCCGCGTTAGGAATTTATGTCTGATGGAAACCGGGTGAAACAGATTGCCGCCTGCCGTTTGTTTTTTGTCCCGGCTTTCTGTTTCGCGCGTTTTTTTACCTTCATTTTTTAAGATGTTACCTTGGGCAAATCGTTCTTTTGGGCCCGAAATACGAATGAGTTACTCATTTAGATGATTTCCCAAAATTAAATTCCCAGAAAAAAGGATGAATTTGATTTTTGACTGAATTCCAGAATATTTCGCGTATTTTCGGACACGCGAAATTCCCGGCATCCTGAAAAAATCTAAAATTTACTCTTTTTTCTCAAGGAAAAGCGTTTTGGTGACAGTACTTTAAATGGGTGATTGGATACCTGCCATTTGATGGAGTCCCCGCCATGTTTAAGGATTTTAATGTTAAATTGGGAATATTGTTTTTTGTCTGCGCCAATTTACTCTTTTTTTCTTTGCCTTTGAGTAGTGAGGCGCAGGAAGATATCATTTTTCAAATCGGTTTTCCGGACGCGTCCGGCTCTGAATTTGGGAAGTATGTCCGCCATGAGGATTTTTTTGGAAAACCGGATGAGCCGATCGTGCGTTATGTCGTTGGGAAAAGCCGTCCTCGGGATTGGATTCCAAGTATTTGCAGTACTCGTGACTTCCACAACGCGGGACACGCGTTTAGTACGGCCATTGAGTTTGACTCTCCGAAAGACTTTAATTCTTCACTTTTCTTCATTATCGCAACCTGTTACGGCCATCCGACTGAACCTTCTCTTTTCCAGTTAACGGTGAATGGTACTCAGATCGCTCCGAAACGCATTGTTCCTGGGCCGCCCGGTTTTCCCCCTTTTGATATTTCCAGAGATGACGGCTGGCCGGAGAGTATTCGCATAGAGATTCCTGCTGGATTGGTGAAGGCAGGGAAAAATGAGATTCGCATGAAAGTTTTCGATGGAAGTTGGTCTCATTTTGACTATCTGGCACTTCGTGAAAAGGATGAATCGTTACCGATAGTCAAGCGTTCGGAAATGCTCCAGAAATACCGAGGTCCAGGCGGTCCGATGGAAGGAGTGAATGAGTTGCTCTTCGCGGTGCGTCAACCGAGTTTTGACGGTCACTGGTACGCCAATTTCGGCTATTACGCGTGCGACACGAATGCTTTTCCGTTTCCTTTGGGGCAGGGTGGAGCACTCAAAATTCTGAATCTCGATACTGGTGAAGTACGTACTCTCTTTGAGGACCCCAACGGAAATATTCGAGATCCTCAGGTCCACTATGATGCCAAAAAATGTGTTTTCTCTTACCTGAAAGCCGGGACTCGGCACTACCATCTCTACGAAATTAACCTTGACGGTACGGGCCTGCGCCAGATCACCGATGGCGGCTGGGACGATATTGAACCGGCCTATCTCCCAAACGGCGACATAGTTTTTCCGTCAAGCCGAGCCAAACGCTGGGTTCAATGCTGGCTTACCGGAGTCGCGACTCTTCACCGCTGCGGTCCCAATGGGGAGAATATTCGACCGATCTCATCCAATCCTGAGCAGGAGAACACTCCGTGGGTTCTGCCGAATGGTCAGATTCTCTATATGCGGTGGGAATATGTTGATCGTTCCCAGGTTCATTATCATCATCTCTGGACAGCGAATCCCGACGGGACAAAACATCAGGTTTACTACGGAAATCAGACACCGGGCATCTGCATGCTGGGAGCCAAACCGATTCATTGGCGAAAGGACGTACCTCCGGAAAAACGTCATTTTGAGGTGGTTTCGACCTTTTCACCGGGGCATGGCACTCGAGAACACTATGGAGCGGTCACGGTCGTCAATCCGCGCAAAGGTCCGGACGCTCCGGAGGGCGCGCGCCAGATTTCAGTCGGACAGTGGGAATTCGCGGATCCCTGGGCATTTTCTGATGACTGTTTCATTTGTGTCTCGCGTTCACGCATTCTGCTGATGGATGGTGAAGGCCGGTTTACTCCAATCTACGAATTACCGAAGGAGTTGGCGGAGAAGAATTACTATGCCGCTGACGTTCAGCCTATTATTCCGCGAGAACGTGAAACTGTCTTGGCGGATACGGTGGACCGTACGCAGAAAACCGGGCGCCTCGCGATGGCGAATATTTACGAAGGGCGTCAGATGAGGGATCTCCCCAAAGGAACGGTAAAGGAACTGCTCGTGATGGAGCCATTGCCGATTCCGGTTCATTTTAACGGGGGGATGATGAGCGTTTCCTCCGGCGGAACGTTCGCGCTGACGCGCATTCTCGGAACGGTTCCGGTGAATGAGGATGGTTCGGCGTACCTGGAACTTCCGGCGATGCGTTCTTTTTTCTTTGTCGCTTTGGATAAAGAGGGCAAACCCGTTAAGCGAATGCACAGTTTCACGACACTTATGCCTGGTGAAAACGCTTCGTGCATTGGGTGCCATGAGGAGAGAACGATGACTCCAACGGCGCAGGATCGCCTTCAGATGATGAACGCGATGCGTTCGGTTCCTTCTGTCCCGAAGAAGCTGGAAGGAATTCCGGAGGTTTTTGACTATTTCCGCGACATTGTGCCGATTCTGGATCGTCATTGCCTGGAGTGCCATAACGAGTATCGGCGTGACGGCGGAGTGAGTATGGACAGTGACTTGCGTCCTGGAGAATTCGTTGAATCCTACGCGTATTTGAGTTGGAAAGGCTGGTTCGGCGATAATCGAAATCGGCCGATGAGTAATTTCAAACCGTACGAGATTGGGAGCAGTGCCAGCCGGCTGATGGAACTGGTCGATTCGGATCATCCCGACGCGGAGGGAAAACCCCGTACGAAGATCACTCCGGAGGAAAAGCGTTTGATTCGTTTCTGGCTTGAGGCTGGGGCGAACTATGCCGGCACATACGCCGCGAACGCGAATGGGTCGCTCATTTGGTACTATTCACCTTATGGCCAGGATGGGCGTGAAACCGGTTCTGTCCCAACCCCGGTGAATGAATGGCCGGAAACGCACGCCATGGCGGATACTGTTCGAAATCGATGCGCGTCATGCCACGCGGATTCGGAGAATTGGCCATTCCGACTGCCGGAAACGCTCGTTAACTCTGGTTTGAAATTTGGAGTAAACGGGGTCTTTAATCTTTCAAAGCCGGAGATGTCCCGTTTCCTGCGCGCTCCGCTGAGTGAGTCAGCTGGAGGTTTGGGACGGTGCAAGGTAAAAGATGAGAGTGGGAATTGGGGCGCGCCGGCCAATGTTTTCGCTTCGAAAGATGATCCCGGATACCAGACGATATTGCGCGGTATTGAGCGCGGAAAGAAGTATGTCACGGAAGAGTCGACCCATTTCAGTTTAAAGCCGTTCCGTGCGAATCCATGGTATGTCCGCGAGATGAAGCGTTACGGGGTTCTCCCTCCGGATTTCGCGGAAGATTCGCCGCTTGACCCATACGAAACGGACAAAAAGTACTGGGAAATCCTTTCGTCGGAAGGCTTTGAATCCAATTGAGTGATGGATCGGGATTGATCAATGACGCTCCGGAATTTTATCGGAACAAAAATTCGCGGAGCGTTCGTGATTTACTCTTTTTATTAACTGCTAAATTAAATACTCTCAAGGAATTTTCCCAAAACAGTTTTTCCGAAAAAAAGAAAAATTAATTTTGCGGAAGTTTCGTTAAACTGCCCACCCTTAAATTTTGAATGGAGATACTCATGAAAGAGCTGCTTTTTTTTCTGTTATTCTTTTTAAGCCAATATTTTCTGACGCTCAACCCTCTTCGGGCGGAAAAAAACGTTCCGGAAGCGGATATTTTGGAAATTCGGGTCATTCCTGACGATTCGCTTTCTCATTCTGCGGAGTATCGGCAATCATTAAATCAGTCCGATAAATCCGAAAAAAACATTTCAGTTTC
Source organism: Thermoguttaceae bacterium (assembly GCA_017408405.1). GTDB lineage: Bacteria > Planctomycetota > Planctomycetia > Pirellulales > Thermoguttaceae > RGIG3701. The sequence goes on along the minus strand of JAFQUP010000041.1, from coordinate 9,797 downwards.
CACTCTCGCAGAAGCTCAGAGAATCTGGCGTCAGGCACTTGGTGGGGCGAGAAAACCGAAGCGGATTCATGTTTTGCTGGGGGATGGAACGTATTTTATGGAAAAGGAACTGGTTTTGACGGATGAAGACCGGGCAGTTCCCCTCATCATCGAGGCGGAAGTGGAAACTGAACCGACTTTTTGCGGAAGCATGAAGATCGATCGATTCAAGCCATGGAAAAATGGAATACTGGTTCGCGAACTTTCGGAAAGTGAAATTCAGGCCTGTCGACTCGCGGGAGCGGTGGAGGATGGAAACATTCTGGATTTCACGAATCCCGGTCAGGTTTTTGAGAATGGGCACAGAATGCGGCGTGCGCGGTTCCCTGATTTTGATCCGAATGATCCGTATCGGGGAGGATTTCTTTACGTTTTCAGGAGTCAGCTTTCAGATAAAGCGGAGGACAGCTTTGATTCAACTGTCGGCTGCATCCACAATCAGGGAGATTCGATTTTTTACGAAGTACGGATTCCTGAAGATGGGACGTACTGTCTCTGGATGTTTTACGGAACAATGGGCGGAGTGGGAGAACATCCTCCGATGGATGGGAGAATTTCCATCTCTTTTGACTCTGAAAATCCCATACCGCTTTCCGGAATGAGGCACACTGGAGGATGGACCCCGGTTCAGTGGGACGCGGTCGCTTCGGTCGACCTTAAAAAAGGAATGCGGATCATGCGCTGGAAAAACGAAAAAGGCGGAGGAATCAATCTTGGCGGTTTCATTCTTTCAAAAGATCCGAATTGGACTCCGCAAAAGTCTCTTGAAGAATGGAACCCGAAAAATCAGGTTTTGGTTTCCGCGGACGCCTTTTTTAAATCGATTGGAAAGCAGCTGTCGGTCAGTCATGGAACGAAACCGAAGGAAGGTTTCCGCGATGGTTTCAGATTTGAAAAAGGCGATTTAAAAGCGGAATGGGCAAAACCAGGTGTGGAATTGCGTATTTTTCAGAGCGGGAGCTGCCGCGCGTTTCAGGAAAATACCCAGGTCGAGACCATTGATGAAGAAAAACAGTCGGTGATTCTTTCTGGTCCGGAGTGTGTCGCCAATTTGAATAAAGGGGACAGGTATTTCATGGAGAATCATTTGGATTTTCTGAATGCTCCCGGTGAATGGTTTTTCGATTCTGAGACTGGGAAACTCTATGTTTTCCCGGAAAATCCGGAAGCGGATATTCGCATAGGATGCCGCGCCACTCTCATTTCCGTGAAAGGGGAGCTTTCTTCTGAAAATGTCGCCAGACTGCCGGATTGGAGTGAGCGAAAGAAGGAGAAAACTTTACCGGCTCCTCTGATTTTCCGCGGAATCCGTTTTACTCAAACCGCTTTCACGCGCGCTGACGGCTGCGTCGGTTACGGAATGGGGAATCGGGGAACCATTGAACTTCTCAATACTGCGAACGTTTTCATTGAGGATTGTGCTTTTACTCAAATTGGACGATACGCTGTCATGGCCAATGGCGGAGGAAAACACAAAATTAAGAATTCTCTCGTAAAACATGCCGCGCAGGGCGGTTTTCTCATGATCAATTCAAGAGAAAACATTATTTCGGGAAACAGAATCCTTCATGTCGGAGAAGAAGCGAAGCATATCGGAGGAGTTGTCCTGACCGGGGCGGAGGCTTCGGAAAACACGGTCTCAAAAAATCATATTCAGTTTTCGAGTCGATATGGGATCACGATGAAAAACGCGGGTAAAAAGAATTTCATTTCGGAAAACCTCGTTTTCGATACCAGTCTCGAAACGTACGACACGGGAGCGATTGAAGTGACGCAGGGAAGCAAAACCGACCAGAGCGGAACTTCCATCGTCGGAAATGTCGTCATCGATACGCATGGTTTTTCGTCCATGGGGCCGGAGGAACGTTTCATGTCCTGGGGAATTTATCTCGATTCTTTTGCCGGTGGATATTTTGTCGCGAAAAACTATGTAGCCAATACCTCCCACGGAGGATTCATGCTCCAGGGAGGAAAGGGAAATACTGTCGTGGAAAATACTTTTGTCAATGGCCGTGAATTTCAGGGTTTTTTCGCGAACTATATTCAGAATTCCGAAAATCTCATTTTTGATTCAAATACGGTCGTCATCACGGACCCGGAGGCGGCTTTTTTCGCCATGGGAAAAGACCTTTCCAAGGCTTTAACCGCGGACAAAAATTCTTATTTGGTGACGTATCCGGTTCATGAGCCTGAAAAGTTTTATTTCTTCGAGGCCTGGAAGAAGAAAGGGTTTGATTTGAATGCTTCTTTTAAATTTGTGCCTTATCCGCTAAAAACCAAAGAAGATTTCCTGAAGGATTTTAAATTTACCGGCAAGTATCTGAACGATTAAGTCAGGTGAAGCCTGGACTGAGATTTTGGGGGTTATCCCAGGTTCGGAATCCCGGCCGCGTGCCTTTTTTATCTTTGGGAAATCTGAAGTTCTTCATTGCGCGCGGCGAATTCCGCTGTGTTTTAGGGACCTTCCCAAAACCATTTTTCAGCGTGAAAAAGAGCGTTTGGGAAGGCCTTCTTTCCTTTTGAGGGAAGAGGGATTCAGGAAATATCGTTTTCATTCTCTCTGTTTAGGTTTTAGGGGGCGCGGTCAGTCGAATATCCGCTTTTCAGAAAAACGCTTGAGGAAAGTTTTTCCCCAATTGCGGAAAAAAAAGGCAGCTTTGCGGAAATCAACGCTTGCTTTTCTCTCGAAATGTGTTAAAATCAACATTAATTCGGACAAATCTCCGATTGCGCTTTTACCTCACGTTTCATCAGGAATTCCCAATTAAGAGGTACCTTAAATGCTGAACTTCAAATTGAAAATTGGTCTCGTTCCGGAACGCCGTTTTCTTCCTGGCCCCCGCCGTACTGAACTTTTCAGTCAGGACGTCGCGTTCGCGAACAAAGAAAAAATAGTCCACTTCTTAAAAGAAAACTTCGCGTCTGATGATGTGGAATTCGTTGATCTGGAATGGCTCAATGAAGAAGGAATCCTGGAGTTGACGGAGGACGCGTACCGGATCGCGGACTACTTCAAAAAGCAGGACGTAGACGCGATCTTCATCATCAACTGCAATTTCGGCAATGAGGAAGCCGCCGGCAAGATCGGTCAGCTGATGAAAGTTCCGACGCTCCTTTGGGGACCGCGCGATGAGTTCAAAACGAAACGATTCACCGACACGCAGTGCGGTCTTTTCTCCATCAGCAAGCAGCTCAAACGTTACGGCGTGCCGTTCACGTACGTCGAGAACTGTGAGCTGGAAGACCCGAAATTCGCGCGCGGATTCCGTGATTTTCTCTTGGTCGTCACGATGGTGAAGAACTTCAGCCGCCTGCGTATCCTTCAGGTCGGAGCGCGTCTGAAGCCCTTCAAGTGCGTCATGGCGAATGAACTGGAGCTGACCGAGAGGTTCGGGATTGACGTCGTACCGGTGAACATGACGGCGATGAAAATGAAGCTGGAGGAGGTCCTCGAAACAAAAACGGAGACACTCGAAAAACACGCGGCATTTTTTGCCGAACACTACGATCTGAGCGGCATTGAGCACGAAACGGTCCTTCGGATGGCCGCGTTCATCGAAGCGTACCGCGATCTCATGATCGAGAATGACTGCGACATCATCGCGACGGAGTGCTGGACAGTCATGAACCAGACGTTCGGCGCGATGCCGTGTCTGGCGATGAGCGTTCTGGCGGATATGGGGATCACGGTCATCTGCGAGACGGATATTCACGGCGCGATCACGTCGGCGCTCCTTTCGTGTGCCGCCCGCGGAAAGAAACCCCCGTTTTTCGGCGAGTTTACCGTTCGCCATCCGTTCAACGATAACGCGGAACTGCTCTGGCACTGCGGTGTCTTTCCGACCTCCATGAAGAAAACGGACGAGAAAAAGCCTCTTGCCGTCTTCAAACCGAGTTTCTGCGGGAAGGACGGGCACTACACGATGGCGCGTTTTCAGGCAGAGCGCGGGCAATACTACCTCCTCGGCGGAGAATTCGACACGACGGAAGGTCCGGAAACGTTCGGAACGTGGGTCTGGGCGGAATTCAAGGACCTCCCCGCTCTGGAACGCAAACTGGTCGAGGGACCGTACATTCACCACGTCAGCGAAGTGGAAGGAAGCTATGCGCACGTCCTGCGCGAGTTCGCGAAGTATGTCCCGGGGCTGATTTTCGATCCGCTGGAAAAGTGAAAAGCCGGTAAAATCCAAGCCGCCTCATTTAGGCTGGGCGGCTCGCGCGGCGAGGCTGGGCGGCTAAGTTAGCGTCTCCGGTAACCTTACCGTTCGCAAAAGAACACGCCCCCTTTCAACGCCTTCGGTGCTTTCTCTCTCTAATTATGGAGGCTAAACGCACGAAAGCGCGATCAACAAATTTTTAATTAAACGGAACCCCAAACGGAGAGTTTTTCATGAACAAATTCCTCTTTTCGATGATTTTGACGGAACTCGAAGACGCGGTCGGGATCGAGAACTGCTCGACGCGCGCGATCGACAAACTGACGCACAGTGTGGACTACTTCTGGCTCTCGCGCCTTTTTGTGGACCGGGGAGAGAAGATGCCTGAGGCGGATTTCGTCGTTTCGCCGAAGGACGCAAAGGAAGTCTCCAAAGTCCTGAAGATCGCGAACTACTACAAGATCCCGGTCACGACCTGGGGCGGAGGCGGAGGCACGCAGGGCGGCGCCATTCCCGTCTGCGGCGGGATCGTGCTGGACACGAAGCGCATGAATCAGATCTTCGACGTGAATACCGACTCGATGTACATTGAGTGCGGCGCAGGCTCCATCTACAAACACATCGAAAACGCCGCAAACGAGAAAGGCTACGCCACGATGCACTACCCAAGCTCGCTGAACTGCTCGACGGTCGGCGGCTTTCTCGCGCACCGCGGCATCGGCGTCGTCTCGACCAAGTACGGAAAGATCGACGACATGGTGCTTCAGATGGAAGTCGTTCTCCCGAACGGCGACATCATCGAGACCTCCCCTGCTCCAAAACACGCGGCCGGCCCGGACCTGAACCAGATCTTCATCGGCTCGGAGGGAACGCTCGGCATCATCACCAAAGCGCAGATGCGCATCTACAATCAGCCGGAAGAACGCCGTTTCCGCGGTTTCCTATTTCACGATATGCACAACGCGTTTCTTGCCGGGAAGGAACTCCTTCAGAAGATCAAACCGTCCGTCATGCGCCTCTACGATGAGACGGAGACCGGCTCCATCATCAAGAAGATCGTGGGCGTCGAGAAGAAGGGCGCGTTCATGAACATCGCGATCGAAGGGATCGCCGAAATCGTCGCGATCGAAGAAAAGATTCTCCTCGAGACCTTCGCCAAATACGGCGCGGAAGACCTCGGCAGCGAGTACGGCGAGAAATGGTGGAAGGAAAAGATCACGTTCTTCTACCCCGGCCACGCACTGGATCTTCCGTGGATGTTCGGCACAATGGACTCCATCGCGCCGTTCGACAAGATCGAGCAGATCTACTGGGCGATGAAAAACGCCGTCGAATCCAACTTCCCCATGGCCCGGTTCATCGCGCATTTCTCGCACTGGTACGAGTGGGGCGCCATGATCTACGACCGGTTCATCGTCGAGGAACCGCCGCAGGATCCCGTCGAAGCACTTCGCCTCCATCAGCAGATCTGGAACTGCGGCGTCCGCGCGGCTCTGGAAAACGGCGGTGTCGTGAATGACCACCACGGCGTCGGGATCAAGCTCGGCCGACTCATGAAAGAACAGTACGGTCCCGCCATGCAGGTCTTTGAGGGGCTTAAAAAACAGCTGGACCCGAACAATATCCTGAATCCGTTCAAACTGGGACTCTGATCCTTTCGGAAAACCGACAGACCACCCAATCAAATCACATTTAATCAAAGGAAGATCAAATGCACTTTACGGAAAAAAGCAGAAAAACGATCGATGCGTGCCGGTTTTGCTGGATGTGCCGCCACATCTGCCCGATCGGAAACGCGACGGGAATGGAACGCAACACGGCACGTGCCCGTGCGCTGGGACTTTCGATGGTCGCGCGCGGCGTGGAAGAGATCGGAGCGAGTATCGCGAACGTCTACGAATGCGCGCTTTGCGGCGCGTGCACGAAAGAGTGCCTGACGGCCTGGGACCCGATCCTCTTCACTACGGAAGCGAAACTGGAAGCCGCGATGGCCGGCGAGATGCCCGAGTACATCATCTCGATGATCGAAAACATCGAGCGGACCGGGAACGCTTACGGAAAAACGGAACTCTGCGCACGGCTTTCCGAGTCGATCGCCTCGCTCCCGACGGATGCCGAGACGGTCCTTTTCCTCGGGAAAAACGCCGTGTACCGGACCTGCCGTCAGGCCTGCGCTGCCGTGGAACTCCTGAAAAAAGCGGGCATCTCCTTCACCGTGCTGGCCGACGAACCCTCCAGCGGCTGGGACCTCTTCTTCCTCGCCGGCGGTGCAGAAGAGACGCGCCAGACGATGAAAGCGTGCGCCGCGTCGCTGAATTCCTTCAAGACCGTCGTCGCGTACGATCCGAACGACGCGCGAATGTTCCGCCGTCAGTTCAAGGAATGGGGGATCGGCCTGAACGCGGAGGTGAAGACCTTCACGGAATTCACGGCAGAGCTGATCGTATCGGGGAAACTCACGCCGAAGAAAAGCGCGTCCGTCTTCACGTTCCAGGATCCCGCCTCGCTTGCCCGCGATCTGGAAGAGACCGCCCCGGCCCGCGAAATCCTCAACGCCTGCGGTTCGACGCTGGAAATGCTCATGAACGGCCGCGACACGAACCTTGCCGGTAACCTCCTCATGGCGGAGTACATGCCGGAGGCGATGACGAAAGTCGCCGTCCGACGCTGGGAAGAAGCGCAGCGCGTCGGTGCCTCCATTCTGGTGACCGCCAACCCGGACGACTACGCCGCTCTCGATGCCGTGAAACCCGAAGGCTGCCGACTCCTTTCCATCGAAGAAGCGGTCCTTGAAAGCCTTTAAACCGCGGCCGGTCACTCGCTCCGGGAATTTTACCGCGTTGGCGGTTTCATTCAGCGATTTCCTCTCTGCGCCTTTGCGTAAACCTTGCGCCTTTGCGCGAGAGGAAAAGCCGGGACTGCTTGCGTGAAATGCGTGATTTTCGGAATTGAATACTTTGTTTCAAAGGAATTAGAATATGCTAGTCAAATTCAAAGACATTTTATCGATCGCCGAGGAAAAAGCGTTTGCGGTCCCGGCGTTTAACTCGTACAATATGGAGACGACGATCGGTCTGATCCAGGCGGCGGAGGAGACGAAGTCGCCGATCATCATTCAGGCGTACTCGCGGCTTTTCGAGTACGGAACGGCCTTCTATCTCGCGCCGACGATCCTGAAGGCGGCCGAGGAGAGCAAAGTCCCCGTCTGCTTCCATCTTGACCACGGGACGGGCATTGAGCCGGTCATGCGTGCGCTGCGGTACGGATGCACGGGGATCATGTTTGACCGTTCCTCGCTCTCATTCGAAGAAAATGCCGCGCAGACGAAGCAGGTCGTGGATCTTTGCGCTGCCTGCGGAGTCGCGGTCGAGGGTGAGCTGGGGCACATCGGCACGACGAAGGAAGACGTGACGGAATTCGTCTACACGGAGGTCGCGGACGCCGTAAAGTTCGTCGAGCAGACCGGCGTCGCGGCCTTGGCCATCGCTGTCGGAACGGCCCACGGACGCTACCGTCAGGCTCCGCAGGTGAACATTTCGCGCATCGCCGAGATCCGTAAAGCGATCCCCGCCGCCGTCGTTCTTCATGGCGGAAGCGGAATTCCGGATGAGCAGGTCCGCGACGCCATCACGGCAGGCATCCGCAAGGTGAATTTCGGCACGGATGTCTGTTTCTCGTTCCTGGATCGGGTCTTCGAGACCTCACGGGACCTCATTGCCGTGGACGTCTTCATGCGCGGTGCGATCGAGGCAGTGAAGGATTTCGCAGTGAGCAAGATCCAGCTTCTCGGCGCGGACGGCAAGGCGGAGTGACTCCAAGACCATTTTTCAAATTTTCTGGGAGAAGATCATGCCGGAGATCACGGGCATTGGCGCGAATGTATTCGACACACTGGTGAAGGTCCCCTTTTTTCCTGAGGAGGACACGAAAATCTGCGTGGAGGCGGTCCTCACCAGCGGCGGAGGACCGGTCGGGACGGCGTTGGCGGCTGCGGCAAAACTCGGAGCGTCCGCGGCGGTCATCGCAGTTCTTTCGACCGATTCAGGAGGGACGTTTCTGCGGAACGATTTCGCAAAATACGGCGTCGACACGTCGCTGGCCGAGTTCCGGGACGGCGAGTCGTTTTCCGCGACGGTCCTGCTCAACAGTGCGTCCGGATCCCGAACCTGCCTGCTGAATCGCGGAACGCTCCCCAAGCTGACGCTCACCGAGGCGCATCTTGCGGCGATCCGTTCCTCCCGCGTTTTCATGGCAGACGGCAACGAGCTGGACGCGGCAGTCCAGGCGGCGCAGGAGGCCCGGGCTGCAGGCGTTCACGTTCTGTACGACGCGGGCGGACTTTATCCCGGTGTGGAACGGCTTTTGCCGTACGCAGACATCTTGATCCCCTCGGCGGAATTTGCGCACGGATTCACGAAAAAGGAGACGCTTGAAGACGCAGCGCGGGACCTTTTCGCACGCTTTTCTCCCGCGGTCGTGGCCGTGACGGATGGAGCGAACGGCGGGATCCTGTTTGACGGAAAGGAACTCCGCACGTACCCGGCATTTCCGGTCCAGGTCGCCGACTCAAATGGAGCGGGAGACGTTTTTCATGGCGCGTTCGCCTTTGCGCTGACCCGCGGCTGGGACTTTTACCGTTGTGCCGTCTTTTCCAGTGCCGTCTCCGCGCTGAAATGCACGAAGATCGGCGCGCGTGCCGCCGTCCCGTCCTTCGAAGAAGTTCGTCATTTCCTGAATAAACATGGTGTTTCAATGGATGATATTTGAGCTTCCATGGTCGTGGAGACTGGCGTTACTTTACGGCCAGTCTTCCGGTATTCTTTTGCATGAGTCTGTCTTGAAACTGAATTTCTTCTGATTTACTTGAAACAATAACGAATGTTTAATTCGGATTTTCCGCAAAACCGTTAAATTGTCTTTTTTTTGCTCTAGAAACAAATTATTGTCGAAAAAAATAAAAAATTGTTTACCGACTGATTGACATTATCAAATTTTCGATTAAAATAACACTGTCAGAAGATCGTCCAGTGTTCAGATCAGAAGATTGGCTATCTTGCGGAGCAATTTTGAATGCTTAAAGAATAGTATATGTGGCTGGAGGAATATGAAGGTCCATCCGGCTTAAATAAATAAGGGGTTAATAAATGAAAAAGACAACCGCGTTTTTGTTGGCCGCCTGTTTCAGTGCACCGTTGGTTTCCCATGCCGTTTCGCAAAACGCCTCTGCCGCGGTCGCCGGCGGACTTACTGCGTGGTGGGTCGCGGAGGATTTCACAAACACGAATCAGGGAACCGCTGCAAACTGGACGGACCGCATTTCCGGGATCCAGGCAGCCGCGACAGACGGCGGAAAGGGAGTCTATCCCTACCTCAACGCGACTGGAAACGGAATCACTTTCACCAGATCTGGAAGCGGAGTGAAGGACGCCGGTGCGTTCTTTAACGTCACCAACAACCCGGTCGCAGGAAAAACGAACTACACGATCCTCGTCGATTTCACGCCGAGCGCGGCAGGTTCCACAGGCAACGGACAATTTTATCAGGATTCCGGTCTCGTCGCGGCGGAACAGGGCGGCGTCACCAACGACTGGGGACTCGGAT
>JAFQUP010000040.1 GCA_017408405.1 Thermoguttaceae bacterium | reverse complement strand
TATGAATAAAAAACTCTTTTCATAAACAGTTTTTTTCAAAAAATATTTTTTATTCTTTTGTCTTTTGGATAAATTTGATTGCGCTTCGTAAGTTCATATTATAAAATATCTTATGTTCGATTATTATCTTTTTTTTGACAAACCATGTTTGAAAATATTAAAAATTTTTTCAAAATATTATTGGAAACTACTTGCTTTTTTTTATCGTTTGGGTATATTAAATAATAGATTATTTATGGAATATGACAATGTATTTATTGTCATGACATATGATTTTTGGACTATTTTTCAATAAAAACTGCCATGAAACGCAAAAACGCAACAAAAAAAGATTTAATTTTGGCAACCGCTGAAAAAACTAACTGTTCCCAACAGCTCGTGAAACAGATCCTTCAACAGGGAATGGAACAAATGATACTTTCTTTAGTAGAGAGCGGCAGACTTGAACTCCGTAACTTTGGCATCTGGGAAGTTCGCGTTCGCCGTTCCCGTTTGGCCCTGAATCCTCGTACTGGTGAGAAAATCCAAACGAAAGAAAAACCGGTAATCACCTTCCGGGCCGGCAAAAAAATGGAACAGCTCCTTGCGGAACAATTCCCGGACGGCAGCGGCCTGCCGTCGGAATGATTTATCATCTATCATTTTCATTGCGTATCGCCTGAATTAAACTTCCGTCAAATGATTCGCGGATACGATATTCAGGCGGTACTCGCAGAAAATCCGATTCGTCCCACAATCCATTCAATAATTTAATCAAAATTTCGGATGTCCCCTGCAGTACGTCCAGCGTCCAACCGTTTTCCGCGGCTTTGAGCTGTGCTTTCTCTACGCACAAAGCATCAGTGGAAGGCACCGTTTTCAAAAAAGCCAGATGGGAGTAGTTACGTGTCATTTTTCCCAACTCCTCCCAAAGCCACGGTCCATTTTCCGGCCCATATTTCTCACAGAAACTCTCCAGGGACTCTCCCGCGCCGCATTGCGCCTGAATACTCTCCGGAGGCAAAAGAGCCAGATCTTCGCCCAATTCCTGCCAGCCAACCGTTTGAAAATAAGTCCCTGGATGGTCAAAAAAGTATTTTTCATAGGCAGAGTTTCCGCCAAAAAATAACGCGATGCAGTCATGAACCCGCGGAACTACCAAAGGAACACGTTCAGTCCGCAAACCAACGATTCCCCGACTGCACAAACCGTACCCCAGCAAAATCGCGTCGTATTTTCCTGAATGATCCGCGATTTCAATCACTTCCTTGAGACGATTCCGGCGTTCGGCTGCTGAAAGATCATGAAGACCTTTCGGCAGAAATTCCGCCGAAATCCGCGGACTCCCCTCTGTCTTGGCCATGACGTCAAGGATCCTCGAAATCTCATGAGTAAATATCTCGCACGCGATCAGATAAAAATTCGACATAACTTCTGTCCTCGGCCTAAATTTTACTTTCTCAGGTGGACCGCGGCCTAGGAAAACAAAGACAATTCCTCATTCCGTCTCTTCCTCCGCCTCCACGGTCTCCGGAACGTCAGCGTCTTTTGGCGCTGCCGAAGGTTTTCCCGCCGTCCAAAGCATCAAGTCATTTTCCGGCGCGTATTCAATGTCGTCAGGGAGAAGTTTCTGGACCGCCAGCGTCGGAGAAAGTACCAGGACCTCGTACTCAAGATGCGTTTCCCAGCCGCGGATCAAGTCCTCCGACCGCAATTCCGCGTCGGGCTTCATCCAGCAGACCGCCTCACACCGATCCAGGACGAGTGCCATTTTCCCAAGCTGCCGTTCCGGATCTTCCTTCACGAACTGCGCGGGATCCACTCCCGTTCCGGAATCGTTAAAGAGTCCATCATCCCCCAGCAGGACCGTCAGGCGTGTCTCGCTGACAGGATCCGGATCCGGCGTGCGCCAGTGTGTGATCGCTCCCGAACGGTAAAAAACGGGCATTTGTGCGTGAAATTGCCGATTCCACTCCGAATCCCACGGTTCATTGAGCCGGATCTTTTCGTAAAGCGCTTTCTCCTTCTCGCCAAGATACGGTAAAATCAGCACGCGCCACGAATGAAGCGGTTTCCCCTCCGCGTCCCGAGTGAATGCCGGAGGCAGTTTCCCGCCATGCTCCAGCCGGTAAAGTTCCATCGCATATCCAATGTGCGCCAGCGATTCGGAGATCTCATCAAGCGCAAGCTGCGAATAGAACAGCCAGGAGGCAGGTTCCGTAAATAAAAGCGTCAGATGTTTGGCACGTTCCCGCGAATCCAGGAGATGAAAAAAGAGATTTCCGGTCCTTAACTTCTCATATTCGAGATCCTCTTCCCGGTTCAACATTTTCCAGTACCTGTTCTGCATGAAACGCGAGGCCGCATTCCAATCGTATCCAACTCGCAAAAAGAGGAACTCCGCCAATCCTTTTCTGCTCCGCCCCTCCGGCAGGACGATCTGAAGGTCGTCTACGGCCGCTTTTCCGGAAGAGATCTTCTGAAAAAAATCAAGAGTGATCAGCATATCGTGCTTCAGAAACTTTTTTTTCTGCTCTTTACGTCCGGTATCCCATGAAATTTCCCTCAAAGTTTGGAGCTGCTCTGCCGTCAGCGTTTTTTCAGGTACTGTCTTCAGCGGCAGACTCAGGAACTTTCGTTCCATGCGGCATATCGCCAACTCTTCCACGAATACCAAAAGCGGTTCCCGGCACTTTCGGAGGATCCGGAGCCCTGCGTTTCGATCCCGGATCGCGCCGTCAACATCTCCGTCCAGAAGCTGACTTGCCGCACGGAAAAAGAGCGCGTCACTAAAGTCTTTCAACAAATCCGTGTGAGGCAGTTGGAGCGCGAAAAGGATTTTTTCATCCTCCATCCGAATGAGCGGGTAAAAGAAGAAATCTGCCGCGTCCATTTCCCGAATGAATGCGTCCAGCGCGGGAGAATTGGCCTCGAGCCACGTACGGCGGAACGTTTCCTCATAAATCGGACTGGAAAAGTCCGTGATGTCGCCGGCCTCATACTCTTCCGTAAAAAGTTTTTCCTGCTCCTCCGAGGTCTCGCGGTCCGGGTATTTTTTGTCCAGGCAGTCCCAATACGCAAGTTCCACATCCTGAAACGTCAACTGCGGTTCGACGTTCTCCAGCCCGAGTTTCTCGAAGACCAGCGCGTCGCGCTCCGGCGTGGGTCCTTCGGCCTGGATGGAATCGAAACTCCCGAAGATCCGCACCAGACGCCGTGCGGCATTCCGGTCCGTCGCGATGTCTTTCGGGAACTGCGACTGAATGTACGCCCAGAAATCGACCTCTTTTCCGTCGGGCGTCCTTGGCTCCGTCACGATCGTGGTCTCCGGCGAGATCTCAAGCGGAACGCTCACGAAAAGCAGCCGCCAAATACTCACGGCAAAGATCGCCAGAAACAGGATCCCCCAGCGTGCGCAGCCCCAAACGCACCCGCGCATACTTTTTTTCTCATTTGCCATCGATGCTCTCCTAAAAAATTTCCCCAAAAAATCAAACTGAATTTTCTCTCAAGAGACAGTATTTCCCGTCCTGTAAAATAGAACGCTCCGATGTTACAAAAAGTTCAAAAAATATTTCATCCGTAAACAGCGCACCCGTTCGCATCACGATTACGGTCACTGAAAACATGAAATTCCACGGAGTCCCCCAATCACCCGCGCAGCTGTTTTTCACGCGTCCTTTAACTGCTCATAATACGATACTTAAACATCATCTTATCACATAAAGCATGTCTCTGGCTAAAATGTATTCATTATTACGTAATCGTGAAGCCGCTATATTTTTTCTTCCCTGTACCCCGAACCTTTCTTCCGCTATCGAACCGCGATACGCATGAACAATAACATAAACAGAACAATTCATCTCCGCGAATTTGGCGATCGCTTCCCTGATGTCCTGCCGAAATCCAGTTTCTAATTCCGGACGAGAAAATGCGTTTTTGTTTTGCGTCGCGGCAATTTCAGCTAACGTACGCTCGATTTTCGCGTTTGACCAATTCATTTTCTGATATTTTTCCCGTATTTTCTCCATATCTTTAAGAGCACGGTCAGCTTTAGCGTCCTCAACATCTTCCTGTGAAAAAAACAAACCGCAAGAGCAGCTTCCGTCCGTAATGACTGCCTGTATATATTCTTTAGGGATATTGGAAGCTATCGTTGGATTGGAAATTTCTTCCGTTACTAACCCCCTCGGTATGGAAATTTTAAATAAATCCAAAAAACGCTTAGGAAAAGCAACTGTAATAAAATCACACATGGATGATCCTTTCGGTAACTGTGTACTGGGGGCAGTTGAAAAAAGTCATGGTACCAGATCAGGCCAACCTCTAAAAACCTTATTTTCAATCAAAATTTTCCATAACTGTAAACCGCATTATAACATGGAAGAACGTGCTGTCAAGGAGTTTTTGAGGGAGGCTTGGGAATTTTCCCCCAAAAACGACGCTTTTGAGATTAGGGAGATTCGTCCACTTGATTTTTTCACACTATTTGTTATCTTGGAAAAGGTGTTTCCAAATTTGACTAAAAAAGATGTCTTGGCGGACTGCGTATCCTTGACATAACGTTGGAAGCAGGCGTCTTGTGCCTCGCAGACATGAAAAGTTGCCAAAAACTCGCAACGCGATGATTCAAAATCTTGGGTAAGTCACTGAAATTGGATTTTGATTATCATATTATGAAAATTTGATATTTTTTGAGGCTGTCTTTTCTTGACTTTTCAAAATTTCATGGTATAATCAGAAAAGTCAGAGAGCAGAGCGTTTGGAAATGAAAGGTGGAGGCTGCGAAAATGGCTGGAAAGGTTCCGTTTGAACTGCCGCCGACGGCAGATGTCGTGTTTCAGTATCTTTTTTCATCGCCAGGCGCGGAGAATGGGCTGAAGTGCTTCATCAACGCGATCAATCTGAGC
>JAFQUP010000039.1 GCA_017408405.1 Thermoguttaceae bacterium | reverse complement strand
CTCACGCTTGACGGTTCCGTTCAGGAACTTGTGCTTGAGTACGCAAAAGCAGGCCGCGGATTCTGGGTCCTGGAAAAAGGAAACCCGCCGGCAAGAAGTGCACAGCCGGAAGAAGCGGACGTTCCGCCGAGCGAATTCCGTGCGTTCAATACCGCAGGCAGACTCGTTCCGAAAGAAGGCGAAGACGAATTTTTGACGCGGAAGCAGAGCAGAGAAAAACTGGCCGGAATGCCGCTTTCGATGACGTGGTTCCGCACGGACTGCGTGCCGTTTGAGCCATTCGCAAAAGAAGGAAAAGCCGTTTCGGACCGCGTTGGCGTCTACCGTTTCACCGCGCCTGCCGGACTTCAGAAAATGGTCCTGACGCTCGACGAAAAAGCCGTCGGCATTCCGGCAGTTTTCGTGGATGGACAGCAGATCCGCAATTTGGAAGAGACTCCGAGCGTCCAGCCGCGTACGCGCCGTTTGGTCGTTTCGCTGCCAGAAACTGCCATCCAGCCCGCCAAAGTTGCCATTGCCGCGCGTCTTGCCGATTCTCTGGAAGGCGGAGCGTATTTTGCCGAGCCGATTCGTCTGGAGACTGGTGAAGGCGAGATCCCGCAGCTTGGAGACTGGAGCAAAGATGGAACGGTCCTTGAACTCTACTCCGGCGGTGCCGTTTACTCGAAATCGTTCACGCTCTCAAAAGAGGAAGCAGCAGCGAAAAGCGCGATTTTGGACCTCGGTTCCGTTTGCGCGACCGCGGAGATCCGGATCAACGGAAAACCGGTCCGCACGCTTGTCGCGGCTCCGTGGAAGACCGACGTTGCCGGTTTCCTGAAAGAAGGCGAAAATACGATCGAGATCGAGGTCTTCAACACGCTCTCGAACCACTACCATTCGATCCCGAACCGCTACCGCGGAAACCGTACTTCCGGTCTGCTCGGACCCGTGGAACTGCGAATGGGAAATCACTGACTTTGGGAGAGTTTCCTAAAATCGGAAAATGAAACGAAACAGAGAAGAAACAGAATTGGGAGTTTCTCGCGCAATTTGACATTTCTTCTCTGTTTTGTCTGAATTTAACGTGAATTTGATATTTTTAATTGTCAGTGAGGAAAATAGAATTTTTCGATTGGATAAATTTTGGGCTCATTAATACGGAATCAATTCATGAAAAAGCACGTTCATACTTTGATTATCGGCTCCGGAGCAGCGGGGCTGGCCGCTGCGCTTCAGCTTCACAGAAATGGAATTTCAGACATTTTGATTGCCACCGAATCGTTGGCCGGAGGTACTTCAATTAACACAGGGAGCGATAAGCAGACTTACTATAAACTATCGCTTTGCGGTAACGAAGCTGATTCCATTCGTTCAATGGCGGAAACCTTTTTTAACGGCGGGAGTATGCACGGGGATCTTGCTCTTGCCGAGGCCGCGAATTCTGTCCGGGCTTTCATGAATCTGGTTGAATTAGGGCTGCCGTTTCCGGCAGATGAGTTTGGACAATTCGTTGGATATAAAACGGACCATGACCCAAGGCAGAGAGCGACTTCCATTGGACCGTATACTTCGCGCGAAATGTGCCGTGCCCTGATTCGGGAACTCCAGAAACTTCAGGTGCCAATTCAGGAAGGACTTTTTGTGAAGGAACTCCTGATTGATTATGACACACGGAAAACAGAGGTAAATGCCCCGATTCCGCCTTCTGGAAAAATTTGCGGTGCCCGTTTTTTCCAGCGTTCGGAGGAGGTTCAGGGGAATTTGGCGGATGAAAACGCTGACCGATGGGACGTCATTGAGATTCTGGCGGAAAATGTCGTTTTCGCAGTGGGAGGGCCTGGTGGGCTTTACCGTACGAGCGTTTATCCAAAAGTTCATACCGGGGCCATTGGAGTTGCTCTTCAAGCCGGAGCCTTGGCGCAAAATTTACCGGAATCTCAGTTCGGGCTTGCCTCTATCGGATTCCGGTGGAATGTTTCCGGTACTTTTATGCAGGTCGTTCCCTCATTCATTAGTACTGAACAGGATGGATCAAATCCAAAGGAGTTTCTTGAGGAATACGCGAATTTTCCTGGAGAACTTCTGCCGTTGGTCTTTCTTAAAGGTTACCAATGGCCTTTCGATTCAAGAAAAACAGTCCTTAAGAATGGCGTCGTGAGGAATTGGGGGTCCTCCATGGTTGACATTTGGGTTTATGTTGAAACTGTTCTCAGAGGTCGGAGGGTTTGGCTCGATTTCAGAAAAAATCCTACCGGGTATTCCAGAGAAAATATTGGTGAGGAAGCATGGAATTACCTTGAAAAAAGCGAGGCTGCCAATTTGGAAACTCCGTTGGGAAGGTTGGAAAAAATGAATCCGGAGGCAATCCAAATGTACGCGGATCATCATATCGATATCCGCTCGGAAATGCTTGAGATCGCTGTTTGCGCTCAACACAATAATGGAGGGCTTGCGGCTGACGTAAACTGGGAGTCACTTAATATTCGCGGACTCTTTCCAATTGGAGAGGTTAATGGGTCGCATGGCGTTTATCGGCCAGGAGGTTCTGCGCTGAATTCGGGGCAGGTCGCGGCCATTCGCGCTGCCGGAAAAATCGCGCGGGGACCGTCTTATGATGCGAAATCTTTTACGGAAAACCAAACGACGGAGCCGTTGCCAAGTGTTCTTGAAACGGTTGACTGGATAAACGAAAGGCGTGAACTTCAGGAAAGAATGACCAGAGCCGGTGGTTTTCTCCGAAGAATGGAGACCATCGAAAACGCTCTTTGCGAAACAAAAAATCGCATGGCTCAAATCAGGACTGCCGGTATGCAGAGCCAGCGTAACGCTTATTTATTGCGTACGGAAGAGGTTTATCTGGAGGCAATACGATTTCAGCTTCAATCCGGTGTCGGAAGCAGGGGCTCTGCGATTGTTCTGACGGATAAAATCTCGGATGATGAGCAAAATGTAATTGAACTTGATGGAAAAAAAGTGGCAGTCTTGCCGGAAAACGAGACATTCAGAAATTTTGTCCAGGAAACCTGGTTTGATCCGGAATACGGAACGATTGTCAACAGGTGGGTACCCAGACGGGATATTCCGGAACCGGACTCCTGGTTTGAAAATGTGTGGAGAATGAAGAAAAAATAAAGGGAATTTCTAGAAAATACCTTCAGGAAATTTAAGTTTTTAATGCCCATTGAAATTTTCTGGGAGATGACTGACATACGGTTGTCTCCCAATTTTTTTACGTTTTTTAACCTTATTTCTCTTTCTGCCTCTTGACCATTTCATCCCTCTCGATTAAAATAAGAATATGGTCTCACTGCCGAAACGTAAGGCGGTTTTCAGTAAGTTTACCTTCCATTTTAGTAAAGGATTTCAATGAACATTTTTTCTTCCATGCTTTTGTGCGCCCTCTTTTCATGGACGCTCCCTTCCGCGGAAATGACGGCTGACGGCTGGATTGCTCTCTTTGACGGCCAGACGACCTTCGGGTGGAAAAGCGAAAATATGCAGGCCTGGACCATTGAGGAAAACTCGCTCCTCGCCGCGGGACCCGCCTCTATCTCAACTACGGCATCTTTCAAATCCGGAAAAGTAAACTACCAGATCCGGCGCGCCCCATGCGAACCATGGGAAGACAAAACCGCTGAGATCGTTGATGGTGCCTTCTCCCTGGATGTGCCTGAGGGACAGGTTTTGGCTGTCAGAAACGTCTTCTTTAAACCTGATGGAATGAAAGATATTTTTAATGGCAAAGATCTCACTGGATGGAATACTTATCCGGAAATGGACGGAAAATTCTCCGTAAACTCCGAACTGAAACGACTTGAGGTCAAAAACGGACTGGGAATGCTGGAAACCGCTCAGACGTACGGCGATTTCATCATGCAGTGTGATGTCTCGCTCCAGCCGAAAGTAAACTCCGGAATCTTCTTCAGATGCATACCGGGTGAAAAACTTAACGGATATGAATGTCAGCTCAACAATACTGTTATTGACGATGACCCCGCGAAACCAGCCGATGCCGGCTCCGGAGCTATCTTCCGCCGCACTGTGGCACGTTCTGTTATGGTTGAAGACCCGCAGGTTTTCCACGTTACCATTATCGCAAGAGGCGGCCATATCGCAACCTGGGTAAACGGTCTCCAGCAGACGGACTGGGTTGATACCAGAAAGGCAAATCCAAATCCGCGCCGCGGATTGAGAGTGGAACCGGGAACGATCATGATCCAGGCGCATGACGTTACCACTGACTGCTGGTTTAAAAACATGAAGATTAATTCATGGGATTGACTGTAACGTACAGAGGGAGGGAACCACATGGGACGGAACTCTCCCCTGCTCTAAAATTTCCTCTCAATCTTGACCGAAAAACACTTTTTTCAAGAAAAAATATACTTTTTTTGAGAGTGCATAAAGTTGCTTTTAGTGCTTAAAACATGGGATGAATATGAGTATGATCAGTTTGGTATTTTGTTGAAAAAAGGAAAAAAGTGAAAAAAAGCGGCGTCCCCCCCTTGAAGGATTTTTAGAATGTGGTATATTACTTCACATCTTAAGTGAAACAAATGTGAGCTTAAGAGGGAGTCAAGCCTTTAGGGGCTGGCGGATCTTTGACAAGATAAAGAACAATTTGGTAAGTGACATCTTAAAAGATTATAATTTTTTAAGAGAGCGCGAAGACGAGCATAAAACGTTACACTTTGTAGCTTTT
>JAFQUP010000038.1 GCA_017408405.1 Thermoguttaceae bacterium | reverse complement strand
GGCCGAAAGTCCGCCGATAAAGACGTAGACCGCCGCGAGGATACCGAGTATCCAGCTTGCCGTGACAACATTTATTTCAAAGCCGAAAATCGTCATATCACGGAATACCGTGTCGATCGTCAGGGCGCCAAGGTAGATCACTCCTGCAATCGAAACGCCGACCAGAATGATCATGACGAACAGACTCATGAGGGAACGCGCGAATTTATTGTACCGGTATTCGAGAAATTCCGGGATGGTGTAGATGCCGCAGCGGAGGAACATCGGAAGGAAAATGAAACCGACGCCGACCAGCGTAATGGCCGCGATCCACTCAAAGCTGGCGATCGCAAGACCCGTACACTGCGCCGCGTTGCCGGACATACCGACGAACTGTTCCGCAGAAATGTTCGCGGCAATGAGAGAAAATCCGATCAGCCACCAGGAAAGTCCACGGCCCGCCAGGAAGTAGTCTTCACTGGACGCACCGGCCGAACGGCTCTTGAGGGTACTGATGACGATGACCGCGATCAGAAACAGGACGAAAACGCCCGCGTCGACCGCGCCGAAATTGAATCCGGTCTGGGAGAGCAAAAAATTCATGGAAAACTCCGCACTCTTGAAATCTGAAAATAAACGGAATGATGAAACGCACAGCGAACCGATGCGAAACGAAACGTGAACATTTTGCGAAACGCAGACACTCAGCGAAACGAAACGCGGGTGCGAGGCGAGACATCAAATTTAAAAACTCTCTCTATTTTAAACCGGAATCCGCATTTTGCAAGTAGCAGAAGGGGAAAATCTCCGAATTTTTTTGATTTTTTTCCCAAAACCTCTGGAAAAATCTGCGATTTAAGGTAAAATGAATGGAATTCAAGAGAAATTTTGAGTAAAGAAACGAACGATGTATTCCTTTTTATCCTTGGAGCCCCATGACGCCGGAACGTTTTCGAAAAATTTTGACCCGTGAAGACCGCTCGCTCTCCGCGTTCGGCTGGCGTCTGCTTCTTGAGACGGTCCGCCCGCTTTATGCCGTCGGCGTTTGGTTCCGAAACCGTAACTTTGACCGAGATCCACGGAAAATCACGCACGCAGCCGTCCCGGTCCTCAGCATTGGAAACCTCACCCTCGGCGGAACAGGAAAAAGTCCGGCAGTTCTCCGCATCGCGCAGGAACTCGAAAGCATGGGACTGAAAGTCGCCGTCCTGAGCCGCGGGTACCGGGCGAAAGAACAGAATCCCGGTGTCCGGACGCACACAGAAACGCAGGATCACGCGGAGAATTCCGTCTCTGCCGGACATCTGAACGACGAAGGAAAAGAAATGGCGCGTCGGCTCCCCAATGCCGTTTTCCTCCAAAATCCGAACCGCTGCGAGTCGGCATGCAGAGCCGTTGAAGAATTCGGCGCACAGATCCTGCTTCTGGACGACGGTTTCCAGCACCGAAAGCTCTTCCGCAATGGCGACATCGTACTGATCGATGCCGAGGAACCGTTCGGGCTGACCGGCCGGCTTTTTCCGTGCGGTACGCTTCGGGAACCGATGCAGAGTCTGGCGCGTGCGGACGTCGTGGTCCTGACGCACTCGGACCGTCTGACTCCGCGGGAACGGCACTCGCTGCAGGAAGAGCTTGCGGAGCGTTTTCCCAGTCCCAAACCGCGTCTGTGGGTCGAGTCGGTCCACTGTCCGAGCGCGCTCACAGACACGCGGGGAAGTATCCTGCCGAAAGAAGACTTTCAGGAGAAACGCCTCGGAGCGTTCTGCGGGATCGGGAAACCCGCTGGATTTTTCCGCTCTCTCGATGAATTCGGACTCGCCGTCCATGCGGAGAAAATCTACCCGGACCACCATCCGTTCGGCACGAAAGAAATTGCGGAACTCACGCAGTGGGCGCAGGAAAACCGCCTCGATGCCCTCGTCTGCACAGAAAAAGATGCCGTGAAGCTCCCTGCCGCCCTTCCGACCGGTACGCCGATCGTGGTTTTGCGCATTGAACTGGAATTCCTCGAAGGCAAAGACGCCTTCCTTCGCTGGCTGCGTGAGACCGTCACCCTAACTCCCTAAATAAAAAAAGGACCGCTCTTTCTTGAACGGTTCTTTTTCGATTGAGAATGTTTCGGAAATAGTTTTATTTTATGTTTTGTGACAGGTATTCTGTCCCCGTCAGTTTTCCGCACTTCACGCAAGTGTCCTTTCTATTTCCGACATGCGCGCAGTTAAAGCATAAAGAAGCGGGATGTCCGCCGGACCCGACCCATATTCCACACTTTACGCAGTTCTCTTTATTGCTTCCATGGCCGCAGAAACCACAAAGAATCGCGGGTGTCGGACTGGAAGAGATCCATTTTCCACATTTCACGCAATTTTCTTTTTTGGCACCTAAAGCACATGAAAAGCAGAGCATTGCGCGTTCGCTGCCGGCTGTGAACTCATTTTCTGAAAGTGTCACCGCGAAGGAAGCGTTTTCTTCCGCATGGAGTATTGAAAGACTCCAAATACCGCATATGGAAACGCTCAGAAGGAGCGAGGCGGCGAGTAGGAATTTCAGATCTTTCAGGCAAAGTTTCATTTTTTCCTCCTCATTGCGAATAAACTGTTAAATCGTGCCGTAAACAGCTGAAACCGATTCAGTGTCCGCCGCGCCACTTTCCGCATTTGACGCAATTCGTTTTTCCGTTTCCGAACGCGCAGCTGGAGCAGATCGAAGCCGGATAACCGCTGGAAGCGACCCATTTTCCGCACTTCACGCAATTCGTTTTTCCGTTACCGAATGCGCAGCTTGAGCAGAGGTACGCCGGCGTTCGGCTTGAAGCCATCCATTTTCCGCATTTCGCGCAATTATCTTTTCCGTTTCCGAAAGCACACGAACTGCAGAGCAGCGCTCGTTCGCTGGACGCCATGATCTCATCTCCTTCAAAAGTCACGTTTTCGACCGCGTTTTCTTCCGCGGACAGTGGACAGAAAGTCCAAATTCCGCAAATTGTGAGGCAAAGGCAGAATGCGGCAGCCGCAGTAAGTGATTTTCGCCAATTGATCAGAAAATCTTTCATTTAAAATTTCTCCTTTGTTTTGAGCACGCTTTCTGGTCAAAAGAAAGCAAGCGGTTTTTCTGAAAATTCAGATATTTTTCTATGTCTTATTTTAATGCCGGTTTGGGTTTTGGCAAGGCGGGGCAGAGGAAATAAATGAAAATTTTTTCTAAATAAAAGAGTATTATTCCTTGACGAGTGAAAATTTTCGATTATAATAAAAGAAAATCAACGGTTCACAGCCAGTCAGAAGAAATCTTTGTTTCAGACGGGAGCTGTGCCGGAAATAAAATAAAATTATCGAAGAAAGCTGAACGAAAAACGTTTGGAGTGCGTATTGGTAATGGGTCTTTCCACGGTGTGGGAGATGATGTTTTCCTGAACGTTTACTTTGTTCATAAATCTTTTTTCAAAAGGTGGGGGATCATGAAAAAAGTCAAAGGTTTTACTCTAGTTGAACTGCTTGTTGTTATCGCGATTATTGGAATGTTGGTGGGACTTTTGCTTCCTGCTGTTCAGCAGGCGCGCGAAGCCGCCCGCCAAATGCAGTGCGGCAATAATTTGAAGCAGTACGGTCTTGCCTGTCTGAACCATGAAAGTACGACCAGGGCTTTTCCTTCCGGCGGCTGGGATTACAATTGGGTCGGTACTCCGCAGCGCGGTCTTGGCCCGGACCAGCCAGGTTCCTGGTTTTTCTCCATCCTGCCGTTTATTGAACAGGACGCTCTCTTTCATCTTGGCGAAGCCAATGGAGTGGACACGATGCCCAATCAGGCAAATGTTGTGACTCGGCTCCAAACTCCCGTTGCCATGTTTAACTGCCCCTCAAGGCGCGCGGTGAAAGTTTATCCCACTTCCGGAAAAATATACAAAGAATCTGGAAAAATATCTCAAGGAATCAAAAACGATTATTCCGCCAATTTCGGAACAAAATTAATCAACCCGGACGACAGCGCTAAGCCTCATACCACTTCTTTGGCGGAAGGAACAAATAAAAAGAAAAACAACTCGTGGAATAACCCCAACGATACGGGGGTTATTTCCTTTCACAGTAATGTTACGATGGGTGAAATTCGCGACGGAACTTCAAATACCTATCTGGTCGGCGAGAAAAACCTGAATCCGGCCAAGTACGAGGATGTGGAAACCGGCGATAACGAGACGCCGTACAGCGGGGCGTGCAATGACTGTCTGCGCGGCGGATATTTCAATAATACCTCGGATCATGCCGGACCTGTCATGGATCGTCCCGGATATGAGCGTTTTGTTTGGGGAAGCGCTCACGCGGGGGCTTTCGGAATGGCAGCCTGCGACGGGTCCGTTCATCGAATCAGTTACTCGATTGAACCTCAGACGCACTATTATTTGGCGCACCGTTCGGACGGCGAAGTGGCCTCAATGAGTGAGTAGTCTTCCGTATTGCGGGAATAAAGCCGGCTGAAAAGACGGACAAATGAATGGAAAATCCAAAATAAAACGGTGAACACGCGAAAATCGTGTCACCGTTTTTGTTTTGAACTTACGGGCAAGTGAAGACAGACTAAATCAGAGCCGTGTCTTCCGGATAACCGAAGAGAATATTGAAGTTCTGGACAGCTGAACCAGAGGCTCCTTTCGTAATGTTGTCGATGCACGAAACGGTAACGATTCTGTCTTTTACGATTCTGGCTGTTACGTTCACATAGTTCGTAAAACGGCATTCTCTCGTATTCGGCAAATGTTCCACCACGCGCACAAACGGTTCCTTGGCCCAGTATTCGCGCAAAACGGCAATGACTTCCGCCTGCGTGAATTCTTTTGTCGGGAAGGAATAGGCGGTGGAAAGGATGCCGCGTTCCATCGGGACAAGATGCGGGGTGAAGATTAAATCGACCGCCTCGCCCGCGACTTTGCTGAGAACCTGTTCGATTTCAGGCTGGTGCCGATGCGTACCGACTCCGTAAGCACTGAAACCTTCGTTCAGCTCACAGTAAAGAAGGTGCGGTTTCAGGCTTTTCCCCGCTCCGGAAGCACCGCTTTTGGAGTCAACGATAATTCCCGTTGGACGAATCATTTTGTTCGCGAGAAGCGGGGCCAGGGCGACAATGGCCGTTTGGGGATAGCAGCCCGGATTGGCCACAAGCTGGGCACCGGCAATCTGCTCACGGAAAAGCTCCGGAAGTCCGTAAGGAACATGTCCAAGACGTTCCGGATCGGGATGTTTCACGCCGTACCATTTTTCAAATACTTCCGCGGAGTCGAGACGATAGTCCGCACTCAGGTCGATTACCCGGCAGCCAAGAGCAAGAAGAGCGGGAATCCGTTCAGCGCTCGCTTTATGCGGAAGGCAGCAGAACACGCAGTCCGCGCGCTCGGCGATTTGTTCCGGTGTCAGGTTTTCCAGATGAAGGTCGAGACGCCCGGTCAGCTGGGGATGGACTTGAGATACGTGAAGATTTTCGTCTGATCGTGTCGTCAGCGCGGTAATCTGAACATGCGGATGACGCAAAAGAAGAAGAATTGTTTCAAGCGCGGTATAGCCCGTCGCTCCGAGAATTGCTACGCGTGTCATGATTTTGTGTCCGGTAAAACAATTAAAAATAAATTAATTGGAAGTCTAAAGGTCATTCCTGCTCTATGAAATGACTCAAGTCTTACCTATTATACCATATTCAGAATTTTCGTAAATACCGTGGAAGATGATTTTCGAAAAAAAGTATCAATCTTTTCCCGAAAAAAAGACATAGCTGGATTTTACGGCTGGATTGACCATGAAAGTAATCCGGACCTTCAAAATTTTTTAGTGAGTAAAAAAAGAGTAAGCGAGAATTTTGTGTTTGGGGAAGCGCAATATTTGATTTTTTATCCTGCGCTTTGATCTTAAGGATTTATTCAACGATTCGCTAGGAAGAAAGTATTTCAGGGATTCCGGATCGCGAAAAGCCGAAGGACAATGTTTCCTAAACAGAAAAATCGGTAATTTTATAGAAAAATTTTCAAAAAAATGCCCCTCCTCCGCAAAATTCCTTGACAAAGTGTTTTTTCCATATTATAATTTATGAATATTGAGGTAATTTTTCTTTGAACTCGAAGTTTGGAAGTTGTCTGCCATTCATGAGATTATCAAATTTTAAGGAGAACAAAAATGTTCCGTCGCCGATTTCTGAAATTTTCGTCGTTTCCGGACGCAGCTCTTCGCTTTTTCATCTGTTTTCTTTGTGGTTTTAGCTTTACGACATTGGGGGAAGCCTCGACGATCTACTATGCCGGTTCGGATCTTGGAGTCAGCGGTCAGGACAGCACGAATGCCGCGATCCAGTGGGCGAACGCGAACGTTCCAAAAAAATTCGATCGGGAAGGAGACGGCGTTTTCTGTACTGTCATGGGAACACACTGGATGGTTGCCGGATACAATCAGGGACAGACCTACAATTTCGTGAGTTCCGGTCCGCAGGACAAGCAGGCATCTTTTGCCGACGTGACGAAGATCGGCTCTCCGGAAACCATGATCGACGCGGGCATTGCCCTGAGCGGCTGGACGCTGGAATTTACAAAAGACTACGATTACGTCCGTTACGGCATCATGACGGATCTGCTGGGAACGACTGCGACCTCTACGGACGCAAACGGCAACGAGTACTGC
>JAFQUP010000037.1 GCA_017408405.1 Thermoguttaceae bacterium | reverse complement strand
GGAGTTCCTCGGAAACGGCACCCGGCACGAATTGTCCGCATAGTAGCCGATGTTCGCGTACCAGTGCACGTCGGTACTTGGCTTCCGGGTCACGAAAAGGATCTCCTCCGGCATCCCGTTCTTCTGAAACTCCGCAACGAGTTCCTCGAACGAAGACGTTTTTGGGGCGGCATTCGAGACCATTTCCGCAGCCGAAACCATTCCAGCCGAAGCAAACAAAGCGAACACACAAAATGCAAGAAGACAAAACACGCTTTTTTTCATGAACTCACCTGCGGAAACAGAGAAACAAAAAACTCAAAATCCCGCCTTCTTTTTTACCAGAAATCCCGTCAAAAGTCAAGAGGGGCTATCTTTCCAAAATTTCCCTATAATCTAAGGATCCAAGAGAAATTAAAGTTTTCTGCAAGATCCCCAAACCGTTTCATTCCTATTCCTGGCAACGACCGACCGTTTACTCCGAAACTGAGAGCAGCTTCTTGTGCGTCAGCATATACTCCATACCGTAGTTTCGTCCTGTCATCATCAGCAGAACGATTTCCGGCTGAAACTTTTCGATTTCCTGAAGGAGAAAACCCTCATATTGATTCAAAGGGCGAAATTCTACCTGATCATATGCCAGCGCAAAGAAACCACAGGACGCTCGTCCCATGGAATCCGTCACGAGAAATATTTTATGCCGGTTCCTGACCGCATGGTTTTGCACAGAAAGCTGAAACAGGTCACGCATAAAAACGTGTGCTTCAAACGATCCCTCAAATGTTTCCTGCGTTAAAACATTCTGAACACTTAAATTTGTCTTCCATTGGGGACTCGGCAGCAGTTCCGGTTCAAGCGGAAGGTAAAATTTTCCAAAACCTTTCGACAAATCGTTCATCGAATTTCCGTAGGAGTTCACAAAATGATAATTTTTTTGTTCAAGGTTTTGTTCCGGAGCCAGGATCCCCATTTTTGCCAATTCTTTTGCTGTTTCCCGAAACACAAAAAAGGCATAAAGCGCGTTCCAGTGTGAATCCCCTTTGTAGAACAGAGCATAATGTGTTTCCGGATCGTGGAGAAAAATGTTTCGTGTATCCAGAACAGGAATCTGGTTCTGACGAAAAACCGCGAGCATTTTTTCAACATTTTCGTGCGAGTGATCATAAAGTCCGGGATAAAGCATCCGTGCGGTTTTGTGCCCTTTGTGTGGTTCAAGTACAAAAAGAAAAGGGATCCCGCGTTTCTGTAATTCCTGTGCAAAATCGACAACAGCCCGTGTCGGCCCTGCGAGATCCGATTTTTCCGAAACATTGCAAAGATGTCCATTTTCCAAACACACGATTTTATCCGTCGGCACATTATTTAATTTTCGGAGTTCGAGTTCACGAACAGCCAGACCATAAAGATCAATTAAAAAATCTCTTGCGCCGCTGCCTTCAATAGCTGAATCGATTTTTCCTTCAAGAAAATTGAGGACAGAATCTTTCAGTCCCCCCAACCCCATACGGGAAATTTTTTGAGCGGAATGTGAAGAATCCCGTGATTCTAACCTTTTTAAATCCAGGATCTGATTTCCAACGAAAACCGCAAATATCGAAAAAATAAAAGTAATGAAACCAATAGAACAAATCCGGTATGCATTGGTACAGTTCATCTTTTACTCCAGCACGATCCCAAATTTCCGGCAATGACCGTATGTATCACGTGCAGTAAAAAGACCAATTACATAGTCCGGCTGCACTTCCTGAATCCTTTCCCACAGGTTTCCGGAAAATTCATTCATTCGACACCATTCCAGATGATTACAGGAAAGAAGTAAAAAACCAACAAATGCATCTCCAAATGAATCACTGAAAAACAGGATTTTTTTCCTGTTTTGAGAATCTTCGTTGATGAAAACAGTATCGCTGGGATGAGTTTTTAAGGGTACGGAATACGTTCCCACAAAATGAAAATCATGTCCAGGTGTACCAATTCGGATATTTGGTTTTCTTTCAGGAACCAGAAACAGCGTTGGATTGCCGATATTTTTACCTAAGCGTTTTCCCAAATCATTCTTCCACAAATCAGATCTAAACGTCACGGAATACGCATTCCGATCCGTTATCTCCTGCGGGATCTCGATTCCATGTTCACGCAAATATTCTGCCAATTGACAAAACGCATGGAATCCATATTCCGAAGTCCAATGCGAATCCATTTTATAAAACATACGATCATGTGATTCCGGATCGTTTTTGAATATGTCGCGCAGATCGATATACGGAACATTATTTTCCGCAAGGATCTGCAAATAATTATCCGAGTTCTCATTGGAAAAATCTTTGAATCCAGGAGGAAGTAATGGCTGATATTTGGAAACCTTATGAGGTGCAAGTAAAAACACAAAAGGAATATTCTGGTTTTTGAGCTTCTTATGAAAAGCTGCCATTGTTTGAGCCTCTTTAGAATAGTCGCATTTTAAAGTTATCATCGTTAAAGAATCGTTCTTCTGACGAGCAATTTTCATATTTGCATCATGAATTATCTGTTTATCAAGGATATGAACACAATATCCATGAAGAGCAATACAACCATTGAAACTATCGGTTATTTGCAAGCTAGAATCAATTAAAGAATCAAGTTTTTTAATTAATTCTTGCTTGAGAACTGAAAAGTAAGCAATGATTTCCGTTTCAGCCGGCTTCTCTTTCGCTAATTCGTCCTTAACATGCCAATAAAACAATTCTTCCCCAGAAAACCACAAAGCCGGGAAGAAAATCAAAAAAGTACTTCCAATGAAAAAACAGGACAAAATACGAAATTTTAGCGAAGTCATGTTCATACTCAAAAATTAAAGTAAATGAATGGATTGTAGCTGCTTTTCACGATGTATGCCGCCGAAAGAATGAACACTCCGATCAAGGCGAAAGCAAAGCCGAGCGAGAATGCCCACTGCGCAGCTGGATGTTTCAGCGAGTCGCCGCGGCAAATAAGCCAGGGAGTGACCGGGAAACTAAAAATCATAGCGAAAACGTAGAACCAACGTGTTTCGTGAAACCAAAGCGTCGCGGAATCCGACCAGAGAGGCTGACCGTTCAGGTGGAACATTGTACAGACGTAGTGCAGCGTTGAGGACAGACTATCCACCGTCTCACCCTGCATTGCCGCCATATTCGCATCGAAACCACACTTGAAAAGGACCCAGCCAACAGTTACGATCAGCATCGTGTACCCATATTTCAGCGGTAGAAACCACCGAGATACAAAACGCTTTTCAAATCCGGTATATTTCTCAAAAACGAGAAATACAAAGAAAAGCAATCCCCATAAAACAAATGCCCAATCCGCTCCATGCCAAAGACCGGTCAAGGCCCAGACAATAAAAAGGTTCAGGATCAAACGCGAAGTGGAAACACGGTTCCCGCCAAGCGGGATATATACATAGTCGCGAAAAAACGAACTGAGTGAAATATGCCACCGACGCCAAAACTCACTGATCGATGTGGAAACATATGGATAATTAAAGTTTTCAAGGAACCTGAAGCCAAACATCCGTCCCAAACCGATCGCCATATCGGAGTATCCCGAAAAATCATAGTATATCTGAAAGGTATAGGCGATCGCGCCAAGCCAGGCCAAACCAGTAGAAAGTTCCTCCGCAGGTACCCCAAAGGCTGCGTCGGCAGCATGTGCCACATTATTCGCAATCAGCACTTTCTTCCCAAGTCCCACGATGAAGCGGCAGACACCTTCTGAAAAATCATCAAACGTTTCTTTCCGGTGGAATATCTGCTGTGCGATGGTCTCATACCGTACGATCGGACCTGCCACAAGCTGCGGGAAAAACGCAATATAAAGTCCAACATTGAGCGGGTTCTTCTGGGCAGTTCCCTTCCCGCGATAAACGTCCAGCACGTAGGAGATCGCCTGAAAGGTAAAAAACGAGATCCCGATCGGAAGCATGATCTGCGGAACAGGCAGACAATTCCCGGAAAAATAATTCACGTTTTTCAGAAGAAACATCCAATATTTAAAATACGCCAAAATGCCAAGATTTCCCACGATCATCATGACCAAAATCGGAATCGCACGGGTTTGTTTTTCCCGACAACGGCTGACACACAAACCAAACGCCCAGTTCATCAGAATCGAAAGGATGAGCATGGCCGTAAATTTTGTCTCACCGTAGGCGTAAAACAGGAGACTCATCACGAGCAGTAAAACATTCCTTGCCGTCATAAAACGACGCGGGATCCCATAATAGACTAAAAGTACAAATGGAAGGAACAAGAACAGGAATATTTTACTTGAAAAAATCATCTAAAAAACTACAAACTTCGAACAGTAATCGATTATCCTATACTGTGAATAGGATCCGGCAACCTCTAAAAACCTCATTTTCAGATAAAAGTTACCACAAGTATGAATAACATCATAACATGGAAAAAATACATTGTCAAGGCGAGTTTTGCAGCCAGGGAGGGATTCCTGAATCTTTTTTCAAAAAATTTCAGATTTCCTGAATCGAATAATGAGACGAAGTACCGGTCAGGAATCGGGTTTCGTCTCAGAGAACTTTGGAAATCGTACCGACCTGCGTGTAGTAGCACTGAACGTACCGATTCGTGCGCGTGGAGCAAAAAATGATCTTATCGTCCGGCGTGTACGTCGGTTCGTAGTCGTCCCAGCCGGCCGGCGAGTAGTCCTGAACGCCGTCAAGATTCTTCGGACTGCGGCGTATCTCGGTCGTTTCCAGCGGCTTGACTCCCGGAGGGATCGGAAATTCCGCATCCTCCCCCAGTCCTGTGATCTGGCGCAGGCCCGTCCCGTCCAAATTCATCTCAAACAGACTGTAGTGTTTTTTCCCTTCGGCAGATACGAAAAGATGAATTTCTTTCCATCGTAGTGGATCTGCGGGTCGCGCACGTTCCCTTCCGGGTCCTCAAAGATCTTTCGGCACGCTTTCGTCTTCACGTTGAAGATCCAGATCGCGCCTCCGGAGTTCCTCGGAAACGGCACCCGGCACGAATTGTCCGCATAGTAGCCGATGTTCGCGTACCAGTGCACGTCGGTACTTGGCTTCCGGGTCACGAAAAGGATCTCCTCCGGCATCCCGTTCTTCTGAAACTCCGCAACGAG
>JAFQUP010000036.1 GCA_017408405.1 Thermoguttaceae bacterium | reverse complement strand
TTGAAATAAAATAAATTTCATTGTTTTTTTTCCACTCTGACAAATGCTTCGAATGCTTTATGTCAAGTTCAGGTTCATTTTAGGGAGGCTGTCCGATGAGAGAATTTAAATTTTGCCATTCTTGTCTTGGCGCGGCTTTGGCCGTTGGAATTTGCGGAACCGCGCTTTTGGCGGCTCCCGGCGATCGGCCTGGAGATGATTTCACTCCCACTCTGGTGGGGCCGATGAGTATGCCTTCCGTGGTCACTGGCGAAAAGGCAAAGTCTGTCGAAAGTTCACCAGTGGAGGCTCCAAATCCCGGCACGCTCTTTCATCCCCAGAAGCAGCCCTCGAAGAATCTCTGGGCTGATTCGTGGCTATTCCTCCAGGTTCCAGTCCTTGACCGGCGCGGAAACATTCTCGAGGAAGATTCAAAAACCGAGGCCATGTCCGCGGTGGAACGGCTGAATAATTTTATTCTCGTTGATGAATGGTACGGTGAGGCACCGCCTGATTTGAAAGGGAAATATGTCCTGGTCGATTTTTCTGCTTCCTGGTGTCCTGCCTGCCGAAAAGAAATCGTGGAACTGAATCACTGGTTTGAGAAATTCGGGAAAGAACTGATCGTGATTTCCATTTACGAAACGGATCGGAAATCGATCGATAATTTGGCGGGTAATTTTAAAGGGAAGGATCTCAAATACTATGTGGGTATCGACCTGAAACGCCGAACGGCTAACGCGCTGGGGGTTTTCGGAATCCCGCACGCTGTTTTGATTGAGCCGATTTACGGCGGCATCATTTGGGAAGGAATGCCCAATCAGCCGGGATATGAGCTGACGGATGAGATCATTGAGAAAGTTCTTGCCGTTGGACGAAAAATGGCAAAAAATTAGCTCAAATCGGATTATTGAAGTAACCCGTTTTATCTTTAATTCGGCAATTGGGTCTCATTCCGGGAAAGAGCGTTTTGAGAAAGCGCTCTTTCCCGTTTTTTCAAATCTCAAAGCGTCCAGTTCTCGCCGTAAATCGCGGGAACCACGCCGCGGGCTTTCAGACCGTCCGCCGATTCGTGGCAGATGAGCCATTTGTTCTTCCGGAAGAGACGCGGATCCGTCGGCGTTTTGTCGAGTGGAACGTTCGTTCCTTTCGGAAGGACCACGACGCAGCGGAATCCCGCGGGATCCGCCGCGCAGGGGCAAAAATGGAGACTCGTAGCGTAAATTTCGACCGTTTCGCCTGCCTTCACCTCGAACATTCGGCACTTTGCCGAGTCGAGACGTCCGTCCGCGTCCAAGTCGTCCAGCTTCGCCAGGATCAGCGTAAAGTCCGTCACCGCGATGTTGATCTCTGAATCACGGTGCCATTCCAGCGCGTTCATCTGCCGGTTCCGTCCCCAGCAGCAGCCGATCTGGATCGGCAACTCGCCGTAGATTTCGTCGGTGAAGTAGGCCATCGCTTCGGCCGATTCCAGCTCCGGGATTGACGGCAGGTAGGACGCGCCCTCCGCGGGCATTTCCAGCTTCGCGGCCTCGGTGATCAGCGCGGAAACGGCAGAGACGGCGGAGTCGGAGGTCTTCCCCGGCTCGATAACGCGCCCGTAGGCTCTGAATTCCGGGTCGGTCACGCGGTAAATCGTCAGTTGTTCAGCCATTTGTGCCCCTCCTCGGTCGTCATGTGGAAGCCGCGGTTTTCGCCCGCCATGATCCACAGATAGTAGCTGTCGTACCCCGGCGCGCAGCAGAACGGATGGTATCCGCACGGAATCTCAACGAAATCGCCCGATTTCACCGTGTACGTCTCGTCAATGTCGCCTTCCTTCGTGTAGACGCGCTGAATGCCGAATCCGCTTGGTTTGTCGAACTCATAATAGTAGATCTCTTCCTGAACGCCTTCCGTCGGCATATT
This sequence comes from Thermoguttaceae bacterium, assembly GCA_017408405.1. Lineage (GTDB taxonomy): Bacteria > Planctomycetota > Planctomycetia > Pirellulales > Thermoguttaceae > RGIG3701. Next base: position 8,961 of record JAFQUP010000036.1, on the reverse strand, counting down.
ATCGTCGTCGTGCTTGTGCGGGGGATAGCTCGCCCACTGACCGCCCTTCACGTACGCTTCCCCGATGTAGAGCAGGCTGGCCGGGCAGCGTTCGTCCAGAATGAAGTGCGCCTGACGCTCCCACCCCGGTTTGCCGAGGTCCTTGATGACGACGTCTTCCGGAGAGATCAGACGCGGTTCCAGCTCCGTATTTTCCGATGGCGATTTGCACACTGCGATCGAGACTTCCGTCACGCCGGTGATGGTGAACGGACGCTCGGCCGGCACGTAAACGCACGTGGCGGGACCGTCAAAGACATTCTTCCGTTTCCCGATATTTTCGAACGTGAAATCTTCTCCCGAAACGGTGCAGTTTCCGCCGAGAATGAGCAGGCCGTACTCTTTCCCGCCTTCCTGGTACGATTTCTGTGCGCCAGGCTGAAGTTTCAGCATATCGACTTCCATCATCTCCAGCGAGCTGTTCGCCCACGTGATGACAGCCGATTTTCCGTTTTCCTTGTTCCATGATTTTTTGAGGGATTCGTTCGACATTTGGTTTCTCCTTTGAGTTTTTTGAAAAAAATGGAAAGTTTGAATAAATCTAAGTTCCTCTTTAGGGAGGAGTGGAGCGGCAGAGCCTGACGGGGCGGTCGGGGAAGCGTTTCTGGAAAACTCAACACTCGTGAAAAGGTATGCTGCCCTACCGTCGCCTTCAGCATTCCTTCTCTCCTAAAGGGGTACCGCTGGAAAGTTAATTTCACTCCTTGGGAAGGGTGGATCATAAAGCAAGACGGATGGCAGAAGGGAATTTTACGTCTTGGACCAACTCTTCCTGACCGCTCTTGCGTCCCCCTTTGCGCCTCCGCGCGAATTTCAGAATGAACGTGATTTCCTTTTCACGCAAAGGCGCGGTGGTTTCACGAAACGAACGGAAAGGGAAATCACTTTGCGTGACGGGGTACTGACGCTGGCCTTCACGCCGCGCGCTGATTCTTTGGAGTTGGTTCTGCCAGAACGATACGAAATCCCAGGTCGTCGTCCCGATAGTCCGGCGTATCTCCGCACTGGTTCGCGGAGCGGCAGTCCTCGGCGTCGGAGCTCCAGCCGCCTCCGCGAAAGACACGGCACGAGCCTCTATTCGGGCCTTTCGGGTCACTCGCTGGCGACTCGGCGTAGTAGTTTTTATCGTACCTGTCCTGGCACCACTCCAAAACATTGCCGTGCATATCGTAAAGCCCCCAGGCGTTCGGAGCGTAACTCCTCACCGGAACCGTTTTTTCCAAATACGGTCCTTCCGTCTCGGTGCCGTCAGGATAGTTTCCGTCGCAGTTCGCCTCCCTGCCATTCAGACTGTCGCCGAACGAATACGCCGTCGTCGTTCCAGCACGGCACGCGTACTCCCACTGCGCCTCCGTTGGAAGGTTCACCGTTAAGCCGAGTTTCGATGAAAGTTGACCGCAAAAGGACTGGCAGTCGTCCCAGCTTGCGCACTCCACCGGATTTTGGGCACCCTTGAAACAGCTCGGATTCGTGCCCATCACGCTCTGCCACATTGCCTGCGTCACCTGCGTCCCAAGCATCCAGAAACCGCGCGTGAGCGTCACGGTGTGCTGCGTTTCGTCGAGAGTCCGGTTCGGCTCGTCTTCAGGACTTCCCATCGTGAACGTTCCCGCCGGACACCAGCGGAAAGCGTACTCGAGGCCGTCCACCGTCTTCACCATGCGCTCGCCGGATTGAGTCCCCATTCGGAAGGTGTCAAGCGGAGACTGGATCAAATCGCGAAGTTTAAGGTAATCCTGATTTTTCGGGTCAAGCGCGAGGAGTTCGCCGACACGCTTTTTCGCGAGAGGGAAATCCTCGTCCTCGTGCGCTTTTCGGACGGATTTTTTCAGTCCTTTTCTCATCCGCGGTGTTGAAATGTCCGCGAAGGGATTGGCTGGACCGGGTTCGGCAACTGGCTTGGAAGCGGAAGCGGTACCGTGCGGCGTGTCGAGCGAGTTGAGAGAGAAATTGGATTGTTCCGTCATGAGACGCGCTTTTCGAAAGGGTTTATGGAGTGGTGAAATGGTTCCGCCGGAAAAAACAATATCCATCACGCGAAACGATTTTATTTTACATCAAATTCATGGTGTTCGCAAGTGCCCCCGCTGAAAATTTTAATAAAAAAGGCGCGTGCGATTCCGTTCACTCCATTCGGCGTTTTAGCTGAAGTGGGAGGCGGGCGGAGCGAGAAAGGGCGGTCAAAGGAGCGTTCACGTCTTCGCGCGAAAAAGCAAAAGAATAAATCGCGGGAGAATGGGGAATCGTGTTTTCGCTGAGCTAAATAAAAATCGGAACCGTCGTCAGCACGCACGATTCCGAAATTGGTTGAGTCCGAAAAAAGAAGTTTTTCACGAACGGAAAACTATTTGGTGAGCCACGGCGGATCGATCGGGAGGTAGGTGTTGAACTCATCCAGGAGAGCCTGCTGGTAGTCTCCCGCGAATGTTCCGTTAAAGAATCGGTCAAGGCCTTCCTCAAAGAGGCGTTTCCAGCTCGCTTCTTCCGCACCGGGGTTGATGGGGTAGAATAACGTATTGTTCGCTTTTGCCGCCTTAAAGTCACCAGGCGCGTCTCCAACCATCAGGACATGATTCGGAGCGTATTTTACGGCGTTTGAGAGTACTTCTTTCTTCGTGCCGTATTCCTGTCCGCAGATTTCGGTAACGTACTGTTCAATGTCATGTTCGCGCCACTCACGAATGAGAGCTTCATTCGGAGTTTGACTGACGACCAAAGTGTCGGCCAGTTCACGCATTTTCTGGAGACATTCGCGAACATACGGGAAGGGCGGAACTCCGTAAACCATGCCGGTAATGGTTTCGTTGACGGCAAGCGACCACGCCAGAACATTTTCCATTTCAGGAGAAGGATTATTTTTGACTTCTTCAATGAGCGCGGGATTGCCGAGTTTGGATTCGCGCGCGACCCAGTCTTTGAGAGCCTGCGGAACCGTAATTTTAATGCCGCGAGCCAGAACTTCCGGACGCTTGGCCGTCCATTCCAATTCTTCAATCAGGGCCGGAAAACGATTGATGCCGCGGCTCTGACTGTAGAGATTCACGAATTCGCACGCTTCCCGAGCGTATTTGCTGACACCCTGGAGACCAAAGTATTTAATGGTATTGGGAGTAAAACATTCTTTCTGCTTAATCTCCATCGTGTCGAAAATGCAGCCGTCAGAATCGAGACCAATGAAAAAATCTTTCGTGGGTTTCAGGTCGTACATTTTGAAAACCTCATGTCTGGTATGTGTTTTGAATGGCGGTAAATCCGATGGAATCGGCAAAGAAACTCGCGATCCCAATCCTGTTTTTCAATTATATCAGATTTTGATCATTTGAACAGGACCACCCGCGAATTTTGCGAAATATTTTATGGTAAGGAGCGGAAAAATCAAAAAGTTTTGATCAGGAGGCAAGTCCGGTTGGGGAATGGAGAAAAAATGAATCTTGAGCTTTTCATTTTAAATTTTTGACGCAAAATTTTAAATGAGGTGCTTTTTTGTTCAGAATTGGGAAAATTTCCAAAAATTTTTGAGTTTTTTTGAAAAAATTTGAAAATTTTGGGTGGGAAACCGTTGCATTTTTGGCAAAATCGTGCTACACTGTATTTTGTGAGAATAAAAGAGAGCAATTGAGGATCTCACGTCATTGATTTTTAGGTTATTAACTGTCGGACACAATCCGGATTTTGTTTACTTATCATTTTCAGGAGTAAGACCATGAAAAGGACCATCCAGCTGATGATCGGAGGCTGCCTGGTAGCGATCACTTCCGCCGCGAGTGCTGCGGATTGGGAAGTTCGTACCGTCACGAAGCAGGCATCTCCCGCTCCCAGTGAGGCAGCAGCGGCGGAAAACGCCGGCAAATTTCTCCATGTCACACTCGACGTGACTGGAAACGCGCCAAACTGGAACAAATTTAAAGTCGTAAACGAACAAGGTGAGGAAATCGCTCAGCCGGCTGGATATAATCCAAAGCAAAGCCTGGTGGTTTTTGAAGGCGACTGGTCCAATATGATTGGACGTTACCTTGAAAATGGTGATGTCAAAATCCCGCTCTTCCAGAAGGAAGCCCCCGTGGATGCCGCTCCGGAAGCGGTCGCTGTCCAGGAAACTCCTGTTCAGCCGGTGGTCGTTGACCAGCCCGAAGTCGTCGTGGAAACTCCCGTCGTGGACCGTCATGTCGCTGTCGTGGACCGCGACCCGGTAGTCATTCGCGATCGCGTGATTGATCGCGATGTGCGTGTGGTTGATGATCATGATCACGTTGTCGTTCATGACCACGATGACGTTGTCGTTCATCACGGCGGCGGACACCATGGCGGAACGGTCGTTCATCATGATGGCCACGATGTCGTCCATCACGGCGGACATGGCGTCGTTCACCATGGCGACGGCGTCGTTCATCACGTTCATCACGGTGATGGAGTTGATCACGTTGCTGACGGCGGTGTCGGCGGCGGTGTCGGCGGCGGTGGTGTCGGTGACGGTGTCGCAGAGCCTTGCCCATGGGATATTGATCCGCTCGGACGCACTCTCGGTATGGCTGGCACGGTAGCGATGGGTGATACCGCTGGTGTCGGCGGCTTTGGTGCCGGATATGGCGTTGGTTACGGTTACGGTGCGGGTCCGGGTACTGGTTCCGGTTCCGGCGACGGCTGCGGAAATGGCGACGGTGCGGGTCCGGGCGACGGCTGCGGAAATGGTGACGGTCCCGGCAGCGGACCTGGTGACGGTTCCGGCGAAGCGTGCGGCTGCGATGAAGCGGAAGGCGAAGGTCCGGAAGAAGGTCCGGAAGAAAAGAACGCTGATTTTAACGCGCCTGCTCCCGGTAATGGTCCCGGTGCCGGCGGTCACGGCGGCATGAGCAATTTCACGAATCTCGCCCCCCAGTATCGTCAGCGTGTCCGTAATTTGGCTCCGAAAATGAAGTTGCCGGAAGTGCCGGTTATTTACGGTCCGGACCTTCTCGTCTATAATCCCCAAATCCCGTATTGGAATCCTCAGCTTCCGTATTTTAATCCTGGACAGGGTTACGGTGGCGGCGGTGCTGGTTACGGTTCCGGCGGTGGCGGCGGTGATATTCCGGCCAATCTTGGCGACGCGACATTCGCTCAGATGGATACGGCTCCCGGCATGGTGCTTTACGTCTCATGCGGTGATGAGAATTCTCCCGGTAAAGTTTATCAGGTTGACGAGCAGGGGCGCGTTCTTGGCGTCGTGAACCTCCCGCAGACCGCGACGGGTATCGCTCTTCATCGTGAACACGGCCTCGTGTGCGTTTCTCCGCGTCAGGGAGGTAAAGTGCATCGCATTAGCGATGGCGGTATCGTGGAACCGATTCTCGAACAGGACGCGAAAATGGCTCACCCGGTTGATGTCGCGATGGGACCGAACAGCGACACGATGGTTCTGGTTGACGACATGACCGACACGATTACCCTCTCCAATACGCAGGGCAAATCTCTCGATGTTTACAAAAAAATTGAAGGGATTGAGGGATTGGACAATAAAGATATGTCAGTGGCCCTTGGCCGTGACAAGGCAATCCTTTTCGGCAACAAAGCGAGCAAGGGTATCTATCGATTCTCCGGCAACGCGGCTTTGACCAGCAGTACTCCGATTCTGCCTGAAGCCGGCGGAGTTGCCGCGGACCCGATTAGCGATCGCTGGGCCGCGACTCAGGGGAACAATCAGATCGTTCTGATGGAAGGTGAGAATGAAGTGACCCGGTACGAGCTTCCTGCCGGTAAATTCTTCCACGAACAGGGACTTCTTTCCTTTGCTCCTCCGGCGGGTAAAGCGGAAACCGCGCCGAATTCCGGCGTAGTTGTCGCGATGCGTGACGCGGATAATACGGATAATGTCCATTTGATGGAATTCAAAACCAATCCTGAAGGCAAAGTTGATCGCCGTCTCCTCTTTGAGTGGGACAAGGAACCGATTGTTGACTTTGTCGTTGGTCCGCGTATGCTCTGGGAGCAGAATAATCGCGAATCGTACAAAAGTCTCTATTGATTTTTGATACGCGCCAGTTAATGAATCCGCGCCGGGGATTTTCCTCGGTGCTGATTTTTACGGCTTTCAAAAACTCAAGTCCGAAGAACGGATAAATTTAAATTTTGCCCGCGTTACCAGGAGTCCCGCGTATTTTCGAATATGCGGAATTCCTGGTTACTGCGTAAATTTAAGAATTACGCCTTTTCACGGAGTGCAGTTTTTGGAAGGTCCCTTTAAATAGTTTTGTCACTATTCCACGACTAGTCAGCTTTTATTGTTTGGAAGATAAAGATAATGAAAAAGATAATTCAGAATCTTTTATGTCTCGCCGCTTTACCGTTGGGGGTATCTTCCAATCTTTTTTACTGTACGCTTTCGGCGCAGACGGTTCAGCTTCCTTCGTACCAGCGGATGGGGGCTTCGACTTCGGTGATGGTTCCTGACGGCGGGAGCGTGAATACGGCTGGTATTTCACGTTCATCCTCGGGCAGCCGTTCGTCCGGGACGCCGATTCTTCCATTTCAAAATCGATCTTATGGTTCTTCTTCCTCGACATCGATGATGAATACTTCCGTTCAAATCATTGATCTGCATGAGATGGATGAACAAATTCTTAATTCCCCCTCTTCACGATCCGTACGCCGTCCGGGAATGCCGTTAGAGCCGGAGGATCATTTTCTGCGCCGCCAGAAACAACTGGAAAATTCAGAATTCGGCGCGGATAATTCCGGTCTGATGAACGCGCGTGACAGTATTCGTTCCCGAATCTGTGTTCAGTCTTCAGATGGTAGTTTGAGCCAGGAAAGAGAACAGCTTCGTCAATCACTTGATCTTTCTTCACGCGCGGGAAAGGTTAGTGATTCGGAAAAAAACGAATCAGATATTCTTAACGAAGAGCTTATTCTTTCTCCAAAGGTTCAATCCGATTCAAAGCCGCGGAAGAGTTCAGGGGTGCCAAAATCTGTTTCAGAAAAAGATAATACCGCGGTAATTTTGGCTCGAAAAGGTTACGCGGCGGAAAAAGAAGGGAAAAAGAACCTGGCAGTTTCTTACTATCAACAGGCAGAGGAATTGGCCAAGGGAGAACTGCTTCGCAAAATCCAAAAGCGAAAAGATTTACTACTTGGAAATTAGGTTTCGTATGAGAGAAACAGATAAAGACCTCCCCATTTCTGGTAATGAGGAAATGGAACTCCAGACGACTTCCTCTCAGGAAAATAAGTCATCGGCTATGGAGGAGAGTGAAATTCACGAAAACGCTCAACGTGATCATTCTGAATATATCGAGCAGCTTTTGACGCTGAAATCCCGTTTAAATTCAGACACGCTCCGAATGGGACGGAGGTTTTTTGTCTGGCTTTTTGTTTTTTTACTGGGGATAATTTTTCTCGCGGTGATTCTTCAGAAAGTTCACTATTTCCTGGTAGGGCGCTACGCGGTTCTTGAAGCGGTTTCCGTGACGCAAAACGCTGGAAATCAGGGACAGATTGAAATTGGGTACCGGGTTCTTTCGCCTGGAAGAGTCTATTGCCAAAGACTGTCACAGGAACAAAAAGCGGAATTGATTTATGACTATCAAACGGCAGGTGACGATCTTCAGCATTGGAATTGGGGTTACGTTCCGGGTAAACCGATTGATGTGGAGCTTTGGAGCCGTAAAGGTTTTCGGCTTGTCTCAAATAAATTCCAATTCCAGACCTCAGATGTCGTTGACATCGTGATTTTAATCGACACGACGGAATCGATGGATGCTTCGATTAACGCGTTGAAAGAGAAATGTCAGGAATTTGCGGTTCGCCTTGAGCAACAGGCAGTGAAACCCCGTTTCGCGCTGATAGGATTTGGAGACGCTCAAAATGGCGGAGAGTGGCTTTTCGAGACGGAGTTTACTTCGGACGTAATGTCTTTTCAGCAATCCGTAACCCAGATTCCGCGTTTTATGGGAAGAGATTTGCCCGAATCGGCTCTGGACGCTTTGCATCGCGCGATTTTAAAAGTGAAAAATGACTCTAAGGGGCATGCCATTCGTTTTTATCTGGTGACGGACCAGGAATTTCATTCCGTTACCGCTGCTGGAAATTTGAACGTTGAGGCAATTGCCAAACTGCTTAACGAAAATCGCATTATGCTGGATGTTTTTTGTCAGCCGCGTTTTCGTGCCGCTTACGAACCGCTATTGGGAGATTGCGGGCATTTCCGGGAAATCGAAAATTTTGGTGAAGTACTTTCGCAGGGACGTTTTTTGGAAGACTGAGGAGAGTGAGCGGAGGAACAGAAACCATGAATAAATGTCCAAAGTGCCAACGTGAAGTGCCGGGTTTTGCCGAGCGATGTCCTTTTCCAGATTGCGGTCAGGAGTTGAAGAAGCCGGAAACGCGCTCTGTTTTCGGGAACAAAAGTAAAGCTCTGGATGTCCAAAAAGGTTTTACCGGACAAATTCCGTCTCCACCCCCTGCCGTTGGAGTGAGCCAGTCAGTTTCCGCAAAAGCTTTCACGGGCAAAATTCCCGCGGCTCCTCCGATCGCGGATTCCGTCACCGCGAACTCTCCAAAAGCTTTCACGGGCACGATCCCCGCTGCCCCGCCAGTCGCGGATTCCGTCACCGCGGACTCTCCGAAAGCTTTCACGGGCACGATCCCCGCGGCCCCGCCCGCTGCGGATTCTGTCTCCACGGACACTGCGAAAGATTTCACGGGCAAAATCCCCGCGGCCCCGCCCGCTGAGGATTCCGTCTCCACGGACAGCATGAAAGATTTCACGGGCAAAATCCCCGCGGCACCGCCCGCTGCGGATTCCGTCTCCACGGACAGCGTGAAAGATTTCACGGGTAAGATCCCCGCGGCACCGCCCGCTGCGGATTCTGTCTCCACGGACAGCATGAAAGATTTCACGAGCAAGATCCCCGCGGCACCGCCCGCTGCGGATTCCGTCTCCACGGA
>JAFQUP010000035.1 GCA_017408405.1 Thermoguttaceae bacterium | reverse complement strand
CGCCATTCACTATCCGCCATTCACTCTCCGCCATTCACTATCCGCCATTCACTATCCGCCATTCACTTCCGCCATTCACTTCCGCCATTCACTTCCGCCATTCACTTCCGCCATTCACTTCCGCCATTCACTTCCGCCATTCACTTCCGCCATTCACTTCCGCCATTCACTCTCCGCCATTCGCTATCCTCCGGAGTGGAATTTTCTCCCGCGAAGTTCCTTGACAACGCGTTTTTTCCATGCTATAATGTTTTTCAATCCCGGTAATTTTTATCTGAAAACGAGTTTTTTAGAGGTTGCCATTCCGCGTTTCCATCCCTCCATTCACGAAAGGTTTTTCTCATGTCTCCCACACGCCGTAAATTTCTCGCCGCCTCCGCGTCAGCCGCTGCTGGAAGTCTGTTTTGGAGTGCCGGGGCCTCCCCCAATTCCGCGAATGCCCAGGATTCGGGAACGACGATGGTCGAGCAGCCGGAAGTCAGTCCGCGTCTCGAAGAGGTTTTGGAGCTTTTGGACCTCACGCATCCGTCGCTGGCACCGTTTCTGGAAAAGGCCAAAACTCCGCTGGAAAAGCAGGAAGCGCTTCTCGCTGCCTATCAGAATCGGAAACTTCCGTCGATTTACGCGCTTTTCAATGACCGCGCGCCGGAAACGATCGTGGGAACGCGCGGTTACGGAGGAAAAGAGCCTCAGAAAACGGCGGAACTCGCGCTTCAGCACATTTTCCACGGTCAGCCCGCGTACGAGCCGGATTTTCGCGGAAAGGACGAGATCGACTGGGACACGAATCCGCAGAAGGACAAAGAGTGGATCTGGCAGTTTCACCGATTCAGCTGGCTCACGGCACTTTCGGGAGAGTACGTTCGGACGAAAGACGAGAAATTCGCGCGCGAGTGGGTTTTTGAAATGCGCTCCTGGACCCGGCATATGCACAAACCGGAGAATGCGTTTCGTCATCCCGGATGGCGTTCCCTGGACACCGCGCTCCGAATGAAAGAGTGGGCACTGCATCTGGAATTTTTCCTCAACTCCCCCTCACTCGACTCGCGCACCTTCACGGACCTCCTTTACTCGCTGGACATTCACTGCCGGCGGATTCTGAAATGCTGTCTCGACGCGCAAAAACGTGACGGAATGCTCGGCAACTGGGACATTTACCATACGGAAGGGCTTCTCTTCACCGCCGCCGCGCTCCCGGAACGCAAAGAAAGTGCCCGCGAAGTTCAGACTGCCGCGCAGCTTCTGGCCGATTTCCAGAAACGCGTTCTGCTTGAGGACGGCGTCATCAACGAGTTCATTCCGAGCTACCACATGGCGTACCCGGCCCAATTTGCCCGACTGGTCCGCGTCTGCCGTGAACTCGCGCTTCCCGTTGAGATCCCGCAGGAATTCATGGATCGGCTTGAGAAATCGATCAACGCGGTCGTCGTCTGGAGCCACCCGGACGGAGCAGCCCCCCTCTTCGGCGATGCGTGGCTCGGAAGCCGCGACGTCAATCGGCGATGGATACGTCCGTATCTCACGATGTTCGACCGCCCGGACTGGACCTGGTTCGTGACGAAAGGGAAAGAGGGACGGCATCCGGACTCCCGCATTCAGGAACTTCCCGCCGCCGGATACCACACGATGCGCTCCGACTGGTCCGAAAACGCGCTTTTCCTCGTCGCGAAAAACTCCAACACGACGCGCTTTGGGCACAATCAGGCGGACAACATGACGTTTGAGCTTTCCGCGTTCGGCCGGCGGCTCATGATCGACAGCGGCTGCTTCAATTACTCAGGAGAGCCGGAATGGCGCAGATATTTCCGTTCTCCGGAAGTCCATCAGCTCGTTTCGCTCGACAAAAAGCCGATCCTTTCCCGCGGACGAAAAATCGGCGAAAAGACTATTTCCGCGACGGAAACGCGGCCCGCGGCGGACATTCTGATTCTCGAAAATGAACCGGTCCCCGGTCTGATTCACCGGCGCGCGTTTCAGTTGATCGATGGCCGTTTTTTCGTCATTCTGGATGAGCTTTCCGGTCAGGCAGCCGGGGAACTTCGTCAGCATTTCCAGTTTCTGCCGGGAGATTGGCGTTTTGAAAAGGAACGGCAGCGCGCGTGGACCGCGCATCCTGGAAAAGTCAATCTTCTGATCGCGGGAGCGGAGATTCCGAACGCGGAGATTTCGCTTCAGGAAGAAGAAGGCTGGCTTTCCACCGTCTACATGAAAAAAGAACGCCGGCCAGCGATGGCCTTCGTTCAGAAAAAGGCAGCCGGAGAGACTCGCCGATTCGCGACGGTCCTTTACCCGCTCGAGCCAAAAGAGACGCTCGACCCCGGCACACTCCGTTTCACGCTGGAAGAAAATTCCTCGGCCTGGACGCTGACGCTGGGAGAAAAGAGCTGGAAATTTGAGTCCGAGATTTGATTTCCCGTTCGCCTTTTTCGGCTCGATACGCGCGAAAACCACGCTTAACCTGGTGTTTCGCGTTCGGAGAAGTCGGATAAATCCCTTTTGGGTTTGAGAATCGGAATGGCGTTTTGGGAGTTTTTCTCGCTGATTTTCAGGGGATTCGAGTGCTCCGGCAAAATATTTTATTCTCCCCCCGCTTGACAGAATGGGCTGGTGAGGGTAAACTGAAAGCAGGCCGCCAAACGTAACCGACGGACGGCGGGTTGAGTTCATTTTTTCCCACCTTTTCAGGAACCAGGTCATGAAAAAAACGCCAGAATCTTTGATTTTTGCTTTCTTCACGTTCATTTACGCGCTGCTCGCCGGGGGCGTTACGCTTCAGGCGGAAGTGCCCGAATCCCTGAAAACGCCTCTTTTGCCTGAAAATCTTCGCGTTTTGACGGGAACGGAAAATTCGGGAAGCGCAGTCAAGCGGAGCGACATGGTTTTCAATTGGCTTCATCCGCGAATCGTTGAGGCGGAAAAGCGTCGGCGGACGGTTTACGAAGCGGTCAAAACTCCGGAGCAGGCCGCCGAGTACCAGAAACGCCTGCGGGCAGAGTTCATCTCCGCGATCGGCGGTTTCCCCGAACGAACGCCGCTGAATCCGAAGATCATGAGCACGATGAAGCGGAACGGAATCACGATGGAGAAACTCGTCTTTGAATCCCGTCCGAACCACTACGTTTCCGCGATCCTTTACCTGCCGGACGAAACGAAGTACCCGAAACCGTGGAGCGGCGTGGTGGTCGCCTGCGGACATAACGTGAAGGGGAAAGGGCTCGACATCTACCAGAAAACGGCCGCTCTGCACGCTTTAAATGGCATTGCGGCCCTCCACGTCGACCCGATCGATCAGGGGGAACGGCTTCAGAATTTCGATTTTGAAACGAAGAAAGGGCGTGTTTTCAGTGTCCAGGGACATAATCAGCTCGGTGTCGGAGCGATCCTCATGGGGCAAAATACCGCGCGATTTGAGATCTGGGACATCATGCGCGCACTGGACTATCTCCAGACTCGCGACGATATTCGGCACGACAGTCTCGGAATGGCGGGACTTTCCGGAGGCGGAACGCAGACTTCCTACGTCATGGCACTGGATGACCGCGTGAAAGCCGCCTGCTCACTCTGCTACACCTGCTCAATTTACGGGCTGATGAAGGCCAACGACACCCAGGATGCCGAGCAGAATATCTTCGGACAGGCCGCCTTCGGGATGGATCACGCGGACTACTGCGTCATGCGCGCCCCCCGTCCAACGTTCCTTGGGACCGCCACCAGGGATTTCTTCCCGATCGAGATGGGCTGGCAGAGTTTCCGCGACGCGAAGCGAATGTTTCAGAGGCTCGGCTACGGTGAGAATATCGACCTGGCGGAGACGGACAATCACCACACCTACGACAAAACGCTGCGGGAAGCGACTGTCCGATTCATGCTTCGCTTCCTCGAAAAGCGCGAAACGCCGATCTTTGAGCCGGAATCGCTTCAGGCCCTTCCTTACGAAGAAATTCTCGTGACTCCGGAAGGGCAGACGGTCCTTTTGCCCGGCGCGCGCACGACGTACGATCTGAACCGCGACTGCGCGAAGGAACTCGCCGCGGCTCGAAAGCCGATCGACGCGGAAACGGTCGCGAAAATACGCGATTTGGCCAAAGTCCGCGACGCTTCCGCGTTCGGTGAGATGAAGGTACGGGAACTCGGCGAGGAAAAGCTCGCGGACGGCATTTCCGCGAAAAAGCTGATTCTTGAGCCGGAATCGGGAATTTATCTCCCGTCGCTTCTTTTCAAAGCCGAAAACACGCCGGAGAAAGCGGACGTCGTGCTCTTCATTGCCGACAAAGGAAAGACGGCCGGTTACGAGGAAAGCATTCTCCCGCTCGTGAAGTCGGGCAAAATCGTTCTTTCGGTCGAGCTTCGCGGCTGGGGCGAGACGCAGCAGAGTTTCCGCGCCTCCTACTATCGTCCGAGCCATCTCGGAACCGACGGTGCCGATTTTTACGTCGCGTACTGCCTGGCGAAAACGCACGTTGGTTTCCGCACGGACGACATTCTTGCCGTGACGCGCTGGCTGAAAAAGCAGGCGTTCTGCGCGAACGTTGAGCTTTACGGCCTTTCGGAAGGCTGCGTGCCGGTCCTTCACGCCGCGGTTCTGGAAAAGGACGCTTTCCAGCGCGTGACGCTCGAAAAGTGCCTGATTTCCTGGACGAACACGGTGGAAAACGGCGAGCACTCCCGCACGCCGCTGACCAGTACCGTTCACGGCGCGCTGCGCGTTTACGATCTGCCGGAAATGCGCGATTACCTTGGCGAAAAACTGACCGTCAAATCGACGAAAGACGCGCTGGAAGTGAATTGAGCGTAAATT
>JAFQUP010000034.1 GCA_017408405.1 Thermoguttaceae bacterium | reverse complement strand
GTATCGCCCTTTTTTTTGTGATGGCGTTCCTCCTCCGCCTTTTGCTTGTCACCCCTCTTCTCGCGGCGGAATTTGTCGCGAAAAAAGAAAAAACGGGGAGTAAAAGTGAATGACCGGCGGAAGGAGGTTGAGGGAGATGAAAATCAATAAACTTTCAATGCATGAGAAAAAGGAGGTTTGCTATGGCGAATATTCTTCACTTTGTGGTTCTTGCGGCTGCCCCTGTTACGATATTGACTCTTGCGGCGATAGATCGACATTGGAAAGACAAGACGTTTTGGCTGTGCTGGCTGGGAATCGTCTTTACGCAGATTGTTTTCTTTGCCGGTTTTTGGCTTTTCGATACGGTGGAAGACGCATACTATCGCCGGATTGCCGCGGAATGTCTCGAGCATACTGCCTCCGGCGGCAGTTTTGAAAAGACGGAAGCGTTTGAGATTTTGTGCCGTCAGCTTGGATCGGAAACAGAAGCGCAAAAGTTTTGGGAGTGGTTTCGCTCACAGCCTGGAGAACCGTATGATTTCCAGCTTTTAGTCAAACTTCGCGGAATTACTGATTCTTACGCGTATGGGCTTTTGCCAATGTTTCTTGGCATGATGTTTGTGATTTGCTTTCTCTGGGACCTTCTTTTACTTGGAGTCTGGAAGTTTAGCAAATGGTTTATCCTGTCGAGCGGAGAGGATTTACCAAGCGCAGACGAAAAGAGTGTGAAATAGGTTCATGGGCATTCATTTTTTCATTTGAGTTCTTTCTGTTTTCCATGATTGGATCGCTTCCCGAAACACTTCCACGGAACGAGTACTGATTGTCTGAAAAGTCGTGTCGCGGTAAAGGAGGAGCGAGTGGTTGGGCAGGTGCTGATTTTGATTATCCGAGATAGAATTACTATACTCGCAACTTGAAATGGGGTGAAAAATCCCTTTCAAAACATGAGACAAGACGTGAAGCCGTCATAGAAAGAATAGTGCACTCAAGAGCGTTTGGAATTTTTTATGACTGATTCCAGTGAAAATGTGGCTTGAGATATGCTGATACTTTATGGCATTACTTCATTCTTCAACTTTCCAGTTTAGAGGCAGAGCCAATTTATGAGAGGGAGAAAATAACGTATTGACATTCGCTAAGTTTTCTTTTGGGGGAGGCGGCAAAAAAACTCAAGCCCCTCGTGATGGAGGGGCTTGGAATTTCAGAGCGGATTACTTAAATTTTAATGGTTATTTTTCAAGCATGGAGACGACAGCCTGCCAGCTTACGCCGAAAAGACGCGCGCCTTCGGCGTACATGGCTTTGAGTGTTTCCACGTTACGAATGCCTCCGGCGGCTTTGATGCCGCACTGATCGCCAACCGCGGCTTTCATGAGCCGAACATCATCAACCGTAGTTTTCTTTGAAGAAGGCCATCCGGTGGAGGTTTTCACCCAGTCGGAGCCAATTTCGCAGGCAATTTTTGCGGCGGTCGTGATCTGTTCTGGATTGAGATACGGAGTTTCGATGATGGTTTTCAGGGTGATTCCTTCGGAGGCTTTGCGGATGGCAATGAGGTCTTTTTCAACCTGTTTCCATTCTCCGGAGAGAGCCAGTCCGATCTGCATGACACAATCAAGTTCATTGCATCCCAATTCGATCATTTTTTCAACTTCATAGATTTTGATGCTTGTCAGGTGCGCGCCGTCAGGAAATCCTACGGTACCGCCGACTTTAATCTGACGTTTTCCCTCTTCGGCGCGTCGGGCGTTCATTTCTTTCACTTCCGGCATGACAATTTCGTAAACACCGCCCAGAAGAAAAAGGCCAGAGGTGCTGAATTTATCAGCGTAACGAATGACATTTCTCGCATCTTCAATAGTGGACTGAGCCTGAACCGCGGAGCAGTCAATCATTGATCCAATATCTTCGAGGGACAAATCATTAACATTTTTAGTGAGCATAGGAATTTTCCTGAATAAAAAATAGGTATTGGGAAAAAAATACATAAAAAATTATATCATATGAGAGGTAAAAGTCAATAGGCTGGAGAAATTTTCGTGAAAAGTTCTTCTTTTTGGTGAATAATCTTCTTTTGGGCCTTTTAATTTGTCGAAAAAATGCTAAAATCAATTAAAAGAAGTTTTGTTTTTCCCTCCATTTGAAAGAACAGAAAAAGGAACAAAAATATGAAAAGCTATGTCGTTCATGGAGATGGCTCCTGCCGTATCGAAGAGATGCCGATGCCCAAATATGGAGAGTATGACGCATTGGTCAAAATGGAGAGTTGCGGCGTGTGCAATGGGACGGATATGAAAATAATCCACCGTAAATTTAAAGGAGTGGAAGATTATCCGGTGGTTTTGGGGCATGAAGGCGTTGGCCGAGTGGTTGAAACAGGAGCGAAAGTTAAAAATTACCGAATTGGCGATCTGGTTCTTTTGCCGTTCTGGTCGGATGTTCCAGAAGGATATTCCAGCGCGTGGGGGACGTATTCGGAGTTTAATGTGGTTACGGATGCGGCGGCGATGGAATCGGACGGTTTGGTGGCGGGGGAATTCGCGTGGGCGCAGAGTGTGCTTCCGTCAGGGTTTGATCCGATCAGTTCAGCAATGATTATTACGTTCCGTGAAGTTCTCAGTACGGGAAAGATTTTTGGATTTGAGGAGAATAAGAGTCTATGCGTGCTTGGTCTTGGTCCGGTAGGCTTGAGTTTTGTGAAATTTGCCAAGCTCCAGGGGATGGGGCCGATTATCGCGATTGATGTCCAGGAAGAGAAACTTGAGCTTGCCAGGAAGATGGGAGCAGATTGCGTAATCAACGGTAAGACGCAGGATATTAAATCCGCGGTACGAGAAATTTGTCCGGAAGGAGTGGATTTCGCTCTTGACGCGGTGGGGGTCAATTCTTTCATTAATACGGGGCTGGAGATCATCAAGCCGGGAGCGAAGATTTGTGTTTATGGAATTTCGGAGGTCCAGAATACGGAAATAGACTGGAGTCGTTGCCCGTACAATTGGACACTTCAATTTAATCAGTTCCCGTCGAAGAAAATGGAAGCGGAAGCGCATCGTCAAATTTGTGTGTGGATTGAGTCCGGAATTCTTGATCCGAATGATTTTATTTCGCACGTATTTGATTTTTCTGAAATAAATGAGGCATTTGCGAAGATTGAGCGTAAAGATCCGATGATGAAAATGGTCATTCGCTTTTAGTTAAAGATAAGGAGGGGCCATGAAATATATTTTGGCGCATGATCTCGGGACATCGGGGAACAAGGCGACGCTTTACTCCGAAGAAGGAAAGCTGACCGCGTCCGTAACGATGGAATATGAACTTCTTCTCTCTAATGGAAACTGGGCGGAACAGCGCGCGAATGACTGGTGGCAGGCAGTTTGTCTTTCGACCCGGAAACTGCTTGAAACGGTTGATCCTCGTGATATTGCGGCGGTATCATTTAGCGGTCAGATGCTTGGCTGCCTTTGCGTGGACGTGAACGGTGAGCCGCTGGACAATTCGATCATCTGGGCGGATATGCGCTCTTCAGAAGAGGAAGAGATTATTCGCGGCCGAATCGCTGAAAGTGACTTTTACCGTATTACGGGGCATCGAATCAGTCCGGCCTACAGTTTGTTCAAACTTTTGTGGATGAAGCGGAACAAGCCGGAAATTTACGCGAAAACGCATCAGATGCTTAACGCGAAGGACTACATTTTGTTTCGTTTGACGGGTAATTTTCAGACGGAATACTCAGATGCGTCAAGTACGTGCATGATGGATCTGAATACGCTTCAGTGGTCTCAGGAACTTCTTGAAACGGCAGAACTTGACGCGTCGAAGCTTCCAGAACTGAAATCATCTATTGACACTGCCGGCACGGTGACCGCGGAAGCCGCACGCGCGACGGGTCTTCTTGAGGGGACACCCGTGATTCTCGGCGGCGGCGATGGAGCCTGTGCCGCGGTTGGGACGGGCTGTGTTCGGGAGGGAATCGCCAACTGCGTTTTGGGAACATCTTCATGGATTTCCATTACGAGTGACGTGCCGATATTTGATGAGGGAATGACGACGTTTAATTTTGCTCATATTGTCCCAGGTAAAATCATGCCGACAGGCACAATTCAAACTGGCGGCGGTGCTCTTTCCTGGGCGGTGAAAACTCTTTATGGGCAGGAAGATTCGTCGTATTCATTGATGCAGAAGGAAACCGTTCAATCTCCGTTAGGCGCTCGCGGTTTACTTTTTCTGCCGTACCTTATCGGCGAACGAAGTCCGCGTTGGGATGCGTTTGCCCGCGGCAGTTTCGTTGGTCTGACGCTTGATCATCATCGGGGAGATATGATTCGTGCGGTCATGGAAGGGGTCGCGATGAATCTTGATTTGGTATTGAAGGTTTTTGAGAAGCGTACCGATATTCGTGAGCTGATTACGATTGGCGGCGGAGCGAGAAACGATCTTTGGCTTCAGATCTTCGCGGATGTTTTTGGAAAGACAATCGTTAAACCGAACGTTTTGGAAGAGGCGACTTCCATGGGAGCCGCGATAACCGGCGGCGTTGGCGTTGGTCTTTTTGAGGATTTTCAGGTTATCGACCGTTTTCTCCAGCCGGAAGAAAATTTCGCGCCGAATCTGGAAAATACCGGGAAATACGGAAAATTCAAGCAGCTATTTGATGAAAGTTACTTCGCATTGAAGGATATTTTCAAAAAACTGGCGTGAATTTGAATTTTCCATGAGGTAAGTTCGGGGCCGTTCAAAGACAGACGGCCTCGGAATCCATTTCTGTCGGAACGCATTGGAAGGGCGGCGTATTTTATTCCGTTACGATTTTTTTCAAAACGGAATCATGTGAAATCCGATTTTACGGGAGTTAAAATGAGCTTGAGTTTTGCCCGTGCTGAATCGGATTAGTTTGGTTTACGGTTGTTTTGCCATGCTCCTTAAGAAGTATTTGGCCAGAAACAAATTTTCGATGGGACAGAGGTAAAACAGGAAATTTATTAAAGTTCATGATTCATGGAAACAAAAGCAAGAGAATTTTTTAATCATCTGGTGACGACTCACGGCGCGACTGGTGATGAACAGGCCGTTCAGGAGGTCGTTCGTCAGTATGTTCAGGATTTTGCGGATGAGGTGAAGACCGATGTCCTTGGTAATGTCATTGCCGTGCGAAATCCTGAAGGGAAATTGCGGGTTTTACTTGATGGACATTGCGACCAGATTGGTCTTGGAGTTCGTGACATTGACAAAAACGGTTTTATTTACGTTCATTCGCTTGGCGGGTGGGATATTCAGAATCTGATTGGACAGCATGTCACTATCTGGACAAAAAAAGGACCGGTTTTGGGAGTTATTGGGCGCAAACCGATTCACCTTCTTGAAGTGGAAGAACGCGGAAAAGTATCGAAGTTGGACGATATTTGGGTTGATATTGGCGCAGGCAGTAAGGAAGAGGCTGAAGCAAAAGTTGATCTTGGGGATACGATTACCATTCGGACTTTTTTAACGGAGCTTGACAATGACTTGACGGCCTCCTGTGCGATGGATGACCGCTGCGGAGTGTGGGTCGTGATGGAAGCGCTGCGCAGGATTGATCCGGCAAAATTGAAGTGCGCCGTTTACGCGGTTTCCGCGACGCAGGAAGAGGAAGGGTATCGCGGGGCGAAACCGGCAGCGTTTGGGATTGATCCTCATGTTGGTATCGCGGTGGACGTAACGCACGCGACGGATTGTCCGACCGTGGATCCGAAAAAAAGCGGGGAAGTCAAGATTGGGAAAGGGCCGGTTATTGAACGGGGCCCCAATTTCAGTCCGATCGTGGTGGATCGATTTTGTGAACAGGCGGAAGCGAATGGCATTTCGTATCAGCTCTGCGCGAATGGACGCCCTGGGGGAACCGATACGTTTGTCATTCAAATGACGCGTGACGGCGTGGCTTCCGGCCTGATTAGTATTCCGAACCGGTATATGCATTCGCCGGTAGAGGTAATTTCCCTTCGGGATATGGAGGCAGCGGCGGAACTGATCGCGCGGTTTATTGAAAATCTGGATGAGAATTTCAGTTTTATTCCTCATATTTAAGGAAAATATTGCCGAACATACTTTTTATTGGTGGACTCATCGGTAATCAGAAGGCCTCTGACTTCCGATGAACAGGAACATCAAAGTTCAATTTGTCAAATGGCATGCGGGTCGTGTTGATGAATTCGCGGTCATTTCAGAATAAAGGAAATCAAAATGGATACGAAATCAAAAGAATTTCTTAAAAAAGTATTGCTGACCCCGAGTCCGACCGGTTTTGAGCAGCCAGTTCAGGAACTTGTCCGAGAGTACGCGCGAGATTTTGCCGAGTTCGTGGAAACGGATGTCATGGGGAACGTCATTGCCGGGCGTAATGTGGATGCTCCGATTCGCGTAATGCTTTCCGGGCACTGTGACCAGATTGGGTTAAGTGTTCAATTTATTGACGATAACGGGTATCTTTACGTGATTCCTCTTGGAGGATGGGATGTTCAAAATCTGATTGGCCAGCACGTAACCGTCTGGACGAAAAATGGGGCGGTTCCCGGGGTGATCGGCAAGAAACCGATTCATCTTTTGGATGCGGAAGAAAGAAAAGCCGTTCCGAAGATGAGTGACATTTGGGTCGATATTGGAGCGAAAGATAAAGCGGAGGCGTCAGAGGCGGTTCGGGTAGGTGACGCGATTACGGTTCAGATGACCTACTCAGAGCTGAAAAATGATTTGATCGCGGCAAGCGCGACGGACGACAAAGCCGGAATGTGGGTCGTGATGGAGGCACTTCGCCGAATAGACGGATCCAAGTTGAAAGTCGCGGCTTACGCGGTATCCAGTACGCAGGAAGAAGTTGGTCTCCGCGGAGCGACGACGGCCGCGTTTCGTCTTGACCCGCACGTTGGGATCGCGGTTGATGTGACGTTTACCAGCGACTGTCCCACGATAGATTCCAAGAAAATCGGTGATATTCGCGTGAATAAAGGTCCGGCGATTGGTCGCGGTCCTAACTTTAACCCGGCAGTTGTTGAAAAACTCGTCCAGATTGGCGATGAGCAGAATATCCCCTATCAGCTGAACCCGAGCGGTTCGCCTCCCGGAACGGACGCGCGGGCAATTCAAATGACTCGATCCGGAGTAGCGACCGGGCTGGTGAGTATTCCGAATCGGTATATGCATTCGCCGGTGGAGGTGGTTTCGCTTGCGGATATGGATGCCTGCGCGGATCTTCTCGCTCGATTTATCGAAAGTCTGGATGAAAATTCAGATTTCATTCCGAAGGCTTCAGATCATTAAGCGTCGAGTTGGTTTTTGGGGCAATGAAAACGTCAGGTGCTTTTATCTGACGTTTTCTATTCGTAAGCGGTCCCCTGCTCCGCATCATGAGGCATCTGCCTTTTTATCCGGAGGATACCCCCTATTTTGAGCTGGAGCTTTTTCTGAAAAAGTCGCGCGGGAGATGGCATGGCAATTCTTATTCTTGGGGCAACGTCTGAGATTGCCCGAAAAAACGCGGAAATCTTTGCTTCACGCGGAGAACATTTAATTTTGGCGGCGCGTGATGTTACGCAGCTTGAGACGTGGGCGCCGGAAGACGCGCAATGTGTCAGATACTCGGCAGAAGAAAATCTGAGAGATGTTCAGCAGGCGGAAACGGCCTGGCTTCAGTGCGTTGAGATTGCTCAAAAAAAATGGGATGAGCCGATTCGCGGTGTTTATCTCGCGCAAGGCTTTCTTCCTGCGGAAGCACCTAACTGGCGTCTTGAGGAGATTGGCCCTTCCATTTTTCGAAATTTTACGTCATTAGCGATATTTTTGGAGGTAATTGCGCAATGGTTTGAAACGCATCCAGAAAAAGCGAAAAAATCATGGATTACCGTCATTTCATCAGTCGCGGGGGAACGTGGGAGATATTCCAATTATCCGTATGGAGCCGCGAAGGCTGGTCTCACCGCGTATCTTTCCGGACTTCGAGCCAGGCTTTTTCCGCTGGGAGTTCATGTTCTGACGGTGAAACCGGGGTTAGTTAAAACGCGGATGATCGAAAATCGCGCCCAGGCAGATTCTTTTACGGCAGTGTTTCCGAGTCTCGTCGCGGATGATATTGATCGTGCGGTTCGACGACGGCAAAATGTGCTTTATTCGCCGGTCTGGTGGGGTTTCGTCATGTTTTTCGTCAGGATGATTCCGGAATGGTGTTTTAAAAGGATGAAATGGTGAGTTTTGAAAAAATGAATATGTGGATTTTAGGAATCCGTGAAAATCAAATCTCCAAGAGGGATTTGGATTAATGATTTTCTTCCGAATATGGAGAAATACCGAGCAACTGATCGTAAATGTCCCTGATTTTTTTCATTCGAACTCCAAAACTGTACTGGCGAGAGATCGTGAAATTCCCATTCTCACCAATCATTCGCCGATATTCGGCATCTTCCAGAAGCACCCGAAGACGGTGTTTTAGTTCAGTTTCGTTTTTCATGTCGATTAGGACTCCATCGTATCCGTTTGTGATTAAACGCGGAACTCCGGCGACTCTCGTGGAGAGGACGGGTACTTCGTAGGCCATTGCTTCCAAAACGACGTTCGGCAGCCCTTCCCGAAGACTGTTCAAAACGAAGAGGTCGAGTCCCTGATAAAAAGTCATGATGTCATCACGAAATCCCAGGAGACGAATGTGGTCATTGTGTCCAGTGGCATTGATCAGTTTTTGAAGAGTTTCCCGAATAGGTCCGTCGCCAGCGATGAAAAGCGAGACAGGCATTCCATCTTCGATCATTTCAGCGATTACCTGGATTAGTCCCGCGAAGTTTTTTTCCGGAGAAAGCCTTCCACAGGCTCCGACGATAAGCCGATCTTTAGGAAATCCCAGTTTTTCTTTTGCTTCCTCAACTTTCATCGTTCGTGAGTACTGCATTGTGTCAATTGCGTTTTCGATTAGTGAGCAGCGTTCTTTTTTGACACCCAGGCGCAGGCATTGCTCGTAAAGGTCGAAGGAGACGCAGATTACGTGATCATATCCGCGTAAACAGTATTTGTCCAGTGCGTAGTAGAAAGGAGTTTTCCAAGTGTGGCGAACCCATCCATGGACAGTCGTGATGAGTTTCATGGAGTGTTTTTTTCGGAGTTTTAGCCCTAAAAAATTGCTTTTGTAGTCGTGAGCATGCCAGATCGCGACCTGCTTTTCACGACAGATTTCCAGAAGCCTCCTCGAAACGGTCCTGTCAAAGATACCTCGATCGTCAATTCCCAGAATTGGGCAACTCAGATTTTCAGCGCGGTGCTGAATGATGTCAAACCCGGGGTCTTTCGGCGGGTGCATATACGCGCAAAAAGTCGGGTAACCGTAGCTCGTCATGTACCGCGGAGTGTTAATGATCGTTTTTTCCGGGCCACCGCCCTCGCCAGTGACGACTCGGGTTTCCAGGACGACTCCTTTAAGGTTGACGCGCCTTTTTTCTGAGGTAATGGGGACGATTTCGTTGATCATGAATTTTAACCGGGAAATTTTCTTTTGGGGGTTTGGAATTTTAGATTCAGATTTGAATCGTAAATTGGCAGGGATTTTTGAGGCTGCCGGATACTGTTCTCAGCCGGAAATTGACTATTTGGAAAGTCGTTTTTCGAGTTGTGGGAGTTTTTTATCAGGTGTTCTCATCTGGGTTTATTTTCCAGAATAAAAGTTTCAAAATACGCTGCTTTTTGTTCCCAAGACTCTTTTTTGAGTCTGTTTCGAGCTGTTCTCTGACTTTCAGGAAGGCCAGTCTCCGCGCGCAGTCTGGCCAGTTTCGAAAAAGCAATTGGCGTTTCCGCGATGTCCAAAGCGTCTTTCCATATTTGAGCAGCTCTCAAATCACGCACGATGGCAGGCTTTCCACTCGCGAGATATTCCGTCATTTTCAGAGGCTGAATTTGCTCTGTCGATTCATTTTTCAGGTAAGGCATGAGCAGAACATCAGCTTCGGATGCGAGCAAGGGAAGTTTTTCGTATGGAATGTTTCCCAGGCATTTCAGGCCGTGGATTTTCTCCAGCCGCGCGACAACTTCCGAGGAAGCGGAAGGGCCAGCCATTAAAATTGTCGCATTGGGAATATCTTTAGCCAGCTGTTCGAGGAATTCAAGGTCGAGGCGTTCATCCAAAAGTCCCCAAAAGAGGAATATTGGACGCGGAAGATTCCGAGTAAAGGCATTCTTATTTTTTTCAACTGTTTTCTTGGGAATAAAATTTTGAGAGAACGATTCTGAAGTTGAATGAAAAGGCGACTTTTCCGAATCATTTTGTTTGCCTGCGGAAAAATCGGAAAGTTTTTCAGCGACAGACTCGAGTCCCCAGAATTTGAGGTCTACGCCATGTGTCAGCAGGACGGCCTCTCTGCCGTAAGAGTGGATTCTGTCGCGTAGATTTTCACCGGCGGCCACGATTTTATCGACGTTTTGAAGGAGTTTGAGTTCCATTTCAGCAAGTGGTTTCGCGTCCATTCCAGGCCAGCGGCTCCAGTCATCGACGCAGTAGTAAATCCATTGGGTAACGGCCCTGATTGCTCCTTTTCTTTTCTGATCGGGCAGTAAATCCGCGACAATGGGAAGCGTCGTGACGGCAATGACATCAGTTTCGTTCGCCAACGCCCGATTCAGGCTGCGAGTTAAAAGTTTTCGGTTTAGCCATCTGTCAAAATTCGTCCGAAACCATGGGAACATGATCGGCTGAATTATCTTCGGCTGGCATGAGTCATGGTTTTGGGGCGTTTTTTTTTCTTGATTCTGATTGGCAGAAAGAAATTGCTTTGTGTTTTTTGAAAAAAAACTTTTTACGGAATCGGCTATGAACCATGATTTGATTTTCTCCGCTGCTCTTCGCACCGTGAGCCAATTGAATCCTGGTGGACGTGTTCCGATCGTATTGACCCAGAAAACACGATGTTTTCCTTCATTCATCAAGCAGCGAGTCAAATGCTGGCAGCTTGAGGGATGTCTTCCCCAGTCATCACTGAAAATCAAAAAAACGGCCATATTGATCTTTCGGCAAAAAGGAACGGAATTTAGTGGAATAATTCTCAGTCTGGCGGTTTATTTCTTTTTCGTGACCGTGGTCATGAAATGTTCCTTGAGGAAAAGCTGAAAATCATTTTTTTTCCAATCATCCAAATTTCGGAAGGCGAATCTGAGGCAGTCATTTTCGAGATTTCGCCCATCCACTTCCGGCTCAAAAGCGAATTCATTGATCCTTCCTCTCGTAAAGAGGTTTTTGGGATTGAAAAGTTCGAGATAGATGGCATCCGGACGTTTTGTCGTTAGGCGTGCCCAAATTTTTTCGGAACCAGCCGGAGTAATTGGGACGATCATTTTGTTCTGCCATCCCCAAGTCGCGTTAGGGGCGATTTTTTCCAGTTCCTCGATAATCGTCTGAAGTAAATCCGGTTTCCAAAGAGGTTTCGTGTTTCCCAGGAAACCTTTTGAAGTTTCGTGCCATTTTCGTCCCATGGATTTCCAAGGTTTCAAATTTCCCGGAGAATCTTCCGTCTGCTTGACGAGTGAAAAGAAAGATTCTTGAGCCTGTTCAAAAAATGCCCACATTTGATCGTGATTAAATTCATTCCAGTAATGGACACGAAGTTCAATTTCCTGAAATCCTTCTTTACTGTCAATTACCCGAACACGTGATGAAGTTCCGTAAAGCGGCAGTTCCGGAAATTCATTGAGAGGTTTTAAATTGAGAGCCGGCACGATTTTTTCGCTTTGGAAAGTATTTTTCGCTACTCGGAAACTGAGTTTCAACAGCCATTCATCATTCGTGAAAATATGGAGGAATTTGATGGCGGAACGCTGATTCGATGTGACTCGGATGACATTTCGGTCGTTCCAGTCAATATCAATTCCATCCATGGAATCAATGCGTTCCAGTATCGCGTCAAAAATCCGAATGTCCCATTTTCCTGGCGGCGGCGTTGGAATGGGGGACACTGCCGGGACCATTTCACCATGAGCGGGAACGACAGAGCGGCAACGAGAACTTCTTCCCTGGGTATGCCAGCGGAGACCATCAACTTCCCAAGGCATTTTGACGACGGCATTGAATTCCGCCACGTTTACTTCTTCAGTCTGCATTTTCCTGAAATTTTCGACATCAAAAGGCTTTCGCTCCTCAATCGGATCGTTTTTCAGGATTGGAGTCAGAAATTCTCCCGTCCAGGACGAAGGTAAAGGCTTTGAGGTTTTGAGGGATTTTTTTGCGGAGGCAGCGTATTTTACCAGGTCCTCCGGCGTTCCCTCCATAACGAGTTCGCCACCGCCGTTTCCGGCTTCCGGTCCGAGTTCCACGACCCAGTCCGCGCTTTTGATAACGTCCAGATTATGTTCAATGACTAATACGGTATTTCCCATGTCCACCAGGCGATGAAGTACGTCCAATAGTTTGGCAAGGTCGGAAAAATGCAGTCCAGTGGTTGGTTCATCCAAAATATAGAGGGTTTTCCCGGTATCAGGTCTTGAAAGTTCAGCGGCAAGTTTTACTCGTTGAGCTTCACCGCCGGAAAGAGTTGGCGCGGGCTGCCCAAGCGTAATGTAGTCAAGTCCAACGTCGCATAGCGTTTGCAGTATCCTTCTGATTTGCGGGATGCCATGGAAAACCTCCAGAGCTTCGGCGCAGGTTAGATTCAGGACATCTGAAATGGAATATCCGCGGAATCTGACGGAAAGAGTTTCCGAGTCATATCTCTGGCCTTTGCATTCGTCGCAGGTAACCCAGACGTCAGGCAGGAAGTGCATTTCGATTTTGATTTGGCCGTTTCCTTCGCATTTTTCGCATCTTCCCCCAGGTACGTTAAAACTGAATCTTCTGGCGGTAAATCCGCGCAGTTTGGCATCCGGAAGTTTGGCGAATAAATCTCGAATATGCTCAAAAACACCAGTATACGTCGCGGGATTTGAAGTTGGAGTCGTTCCGATGGGGCGCTGATCAACTTCAATTACTTTATTTATGTTTTGGATACCGCGAATGAAATCGTGGGCTCCAGGAATGGTTCCCGCGCGATGGAGCTGCCTGGCGAGTGAAGCGTAAAGTATGTCTTCAACTAAAGTACTTTTCCCGGAACCGCTGACGCCCGTGACGGCAGTGAAAGATCCGAGCGGGATGCGGACATTAATTCCTTTCAGGTTGTTCTGGCGCGCTCCAATGATTTCCAACCAGGGCTGAGAAACGAAATTTGCGGAGGCAGAGCGTTTGCTCAGAACGGAGGCAATCCGTCGATTTTTAGGAATGGGAATGGCATTTTTTCCAGAGAGAAATCCGCCGGTGACGGAAGATGGAATCTTTTGGATTTGTTTTGGCGTTCCTTCTCCGACGATCTCTCCTCCCCATCGCCCGGCGTTTGGACCAAAATCAATTAACTTATCGGCGTTTTCCAAAACGTCGCGGTCCTGTTCCACGACTAACAGAGTGTTCCCCTGGTCGCGAAGTTTTCTCAAGGTGCGAATTAAGCGCAGATTGTCTCTTGGATGGAGACCGATGGTTGGTTCGTCCAGAACATAAAGGACACCGCACAAGCCGCTTCCAACCTGAGCCGCGAGCCTGATTCTCTGCATTTCCCCTCCAGAAAGAGTCGGCGCGGGTCGGGAAAGGGTAAGGTATTCCAGTCCGACGTCGATGAGAAATTGGGTGCGATGTTTAATTTCACGAATGAGTTCACCAGCGATTTTCTTTTCGGCTGCGGTCATTTTCCAGTTGGAAAATTCATCCAGCAGTTTTGAAAGCGGCATGTCGCAGATTTCATCAATCGTGTGCCCGCGTAAACGCATGGCGGCGGCATCGTCCCTTAATCTGCTTCCACCGCACTCCGTGCACGGAACATCTTCAAGGAATGTTTCAAGTTTGTGCCGCAGGGATGGGACCAGGTGTGCCGTTTCCTCGACGACTGCCATGAGGCCTTTGAATTGAAATCGGAAAGTAAAATCGTTTGTTTTAACAGAAAACCAGCGTTCTCCAGTGCCTCTTTGGAGTATTTTTCGAAATCGGGAGGCAAGAAGTTCGTATGGAATGTCTGTCGGAATTTCCATTTCGGAACAGAATGATTTGAGCATGTCCAACGCCAGTGGGCTTCCCTGGGGATTCCATAGGGAGATTGCTCCTTCCGCAAGCGTGAGTTTGGGATCACGGAGAAGAAGATTGGGGTTGGATCCATTCTGAACTCCAAGTCCTTCGCAAACGGGACACCAGCCGAGAGCCGTATTAAAGGAGAAATTATTGGGAGCCAGCGTTTCAAAACTTCTTCCGCAGCGATCGCAGACATTGCGCAGACTGTGTGTTTTGGATTTCCATTGAGTTTCCGGTTTCGAGGGGTCCACTTCCAGGACGATCATCGTTCCGTTTCCCATGTTCAGTGTCTGCTCAACGCTTTCGGCGATACGGCTTCTGTTTTTTTTGTCTTTCGTGACCTGAATTCGATCTACGACAACTTCGACATTGTGTTTTCTGCGCCGGTCAATTTCGGGGACGTTTTCCAAGGCGTAAAACATTCCGTCAATTCGAACACGGATAAAACCGCTTTTTCGCAGTTCATCCCAGAGATTTCTGAAACTTTGTCCGACAGAAACTTCTCTTGAGGCGAGGAAAATTAATTTTGTTCCGGCAGGAACTTCCATGATTCGGGCGATGATCTCATCCGTGGTCTGGGATCCGACAGGTATTTGACAGTCCGGACAGTATGGTTTTCCAAGCCGGGCCATGAGAATTCGCAGGTAATCGTAGATTTCAGTGACCGTTCCAACTGTGGAACGTGGACTTTGACTCATACGTTTCTGCTCGATAGCGATCGCGGGAGCGAGTCCCTCAATACGTTCCACGTGAGGTTTCTGCATTTGCCCGACGAATTGCCTCGCGTAACTTGAGAGACTTTCCACGTACCTTCGCTGACCTTCAGCGTATACGGTGTCCATCGCGAGTGAGCTTTTTCCGCTCCCGCTTGGTCCGCAGCAGACGGTCATGGCATTTCTCGGAATGTCGAGCGTGATGTGCTTGAGATTATGCTGACTGGCGTCTTCGACGTGAATATGGTCTGTTCCGCAACAGGCACATTTGGAAGAGGACGTATTTTCATTTTGGGTTTCGGAAGTATCTTTTGATACGCGGTCCGAAGATGATTTTGAATCCTGCGCGATACTTTTGATTTCACCGGTTTTTGGATCGGCTTTCATTAAAGCAGGCACAGAGAGAAGTCTCTTGGCCTTTTTTCCCTTTGGCGGCGCAATCATGTTCCTGAGAGCTGCCGCGGTATAGGAACATTTATTTTTGATGAATTCTTTCGGAGGTCCGCACGCGACGACTTTTCCGCCGGCATTTCCGCCTTCAGGACCAAGGTCAATGATCCAATCGGCGGTTTTGATGACATCCAGATTATGTTCAACCACGAGTACGGTGTTTCCCGCGTCCACAAAATTATGGAGGACCCGAAGAAGCTGCTCAATGTCCGCGAAATGAAGTCCCGTGGTTGGTTCATCCAAAATATAGATAGTACGTCCAGTACTGATTTTAACGAGTTCTCGGGCGAGTTTTACGCGTTGAGCCTCACCGCCGGACAGGGTTGGAGAGGGCTGCCCGATTTTCATGTAGTCGAGTCCAACGTCGCTAAGCGTTTTGAGTTTCTGGTAGACTCGGGGAACATTTTCAAAAAGCGTCATTGCTTGTTGAACGTCCATTTCGAGAATATCCGCGATGGAATGTCCCTTGAAGAGGATTTGAAGCGTTTCATAATTAAAACGTTTTCCGCCGCAGACCGGACAAGTGACCCAGACATCCGCGAGAAAATCCATTTCAAGTTTCGAGGCTCCGTACCCCTGGCAGGCTTCGCAACGTCCTCCTTCGACGTTAAAGCTGAATCTTCCTGGCTTGAATCCGCGTTGTTTCGCTTCCGGCAGCGCGGCGAACATCATTCGAATTTCATCCAAAAGTTTAATGTAAGTCGCGGGATTGCTTCTCGGCGTGCGTCCAATGGGAGATTGATCGATGGCAATCATTTTGTTTAGGAACTCAAGCCCCTCGATCGATTTGAAGGTTCCTGGGTTTCCGAGGCCATGGTTCAGATCTCGATGAAGGATTTCCTTCAGGATTCCATTGATGAGAGAGCTTTTTCCAGAACCGCTGACACCAGTGACGCAAATAAATTTTCCCAGCGGAAACTCAACATCAATATTTTTCAGATTATGATGAGCGGCCCCTCTGAGAATGAGTTTTTCTCCATTTCCCTGACGCGGTTTCGTGACAGTGGGAATGGAACGGTTTCCCGAAAGGAATTGGCCGGTGAGACTTTCTTTTGACGTGAGAATATCTTCGAGATTCCCCTGCGCGACAATATGTCCCCCGTGAACTCCAGCTCCGGGACCAAAATCAACAATTTTGTCGGCGAAACGCATCGTGTCTTCGTCGTGTTCGACCACGATAACCGTGTTTCCGAGATCACGCAGATGCTTGAGCGTGGCAAGCAGCCGATTGTTGTCGCGTGGATGGAGTCCGATAGAGGGTTCGTCCAAAATATAGAGAACGCCGACCAGTCCGCTTCCGATCTGACTCGCGAGGCGAATGCGTTGAAGTTCACCGCCGGACAGGGTCGGAGCGGTTCTTTCAAGTGAAAGGTAATCCAGGCCTACGTCGGAGAGGAATCCAAGCCGGTTTCTGATCTCATGAAGGAGATCTTTCGCGATAAATTTCCCGGTATTGTCAAGATCCAGGTCACGGAAAAAATCCACGACATTCGAGATGGGCTGTTTCGCGAGTTCCGGGAGCGAAAATTCGACATTGGCGGAATGGCTGGCAATCTTTATGGCTCTTGCCTGCGGATTTAGTCTCTCCCCTTTGCAGAATCCGCATGAGCAGACATTCATGAATTTTTCAAGGTATCGTTTTTGGATTCTGCTGTTGGTCGTCCGATAAGTGGAAAGGAGTTGGGGAATGATTCCGTCATAGTGCGCTCCCCAATTTGTGCTTGAGGGAGTATTTCGCCATGAAAAGGTAATATTCGCGTTTCCGGTACCATAAAGAAGAGCATCACGCAAGATTTCCGGAAGTTCTTTCCAAGGGGTGTCCAGGATTGCTTTGGCGGTGAGTCCAAATTCATGGTGGGTTCGGGCCAAATACTCCGCGACGCCGCGAAACTGAACGTGCTTCCAGCGTCCCATGTCTTCCCAAAGTCCGACCGTAGAGATCGCTCCGCGCCTAAAGGACTTTTTCGTGTCCGGAATCAGGCGTTCCGGATCAAAAGTGTAGATTTCACCGAGTCCGTTGCACTCGAGGCACATTCCCTGCGGAGAGTTGAAACTGAAGAGCTGGGGAGTCGGCGGCTCAAATCCAATCTGACATTCCGAGCACGCGTATTCACTTGAAAGCATGATCTCATCAAACGGCAGTTGTTCCGCCTCTAAATCGGGCGCAACGATAATCGTATTATTGCCGATTTTCAAAGCCTGCTCAATAGATTCGGCAAGCCGCGACTGGATCGTGGGACGGAGTATCAGACGGTCCACCACGATGTCGATATTGTGCCGAAGTTGGCGGTCTAACCGCAGTTCATCGGAAAGTTTGACAATTTTACCGTCAACTCGCGCCCTGAGAAATCCCTGCCGGAGGAGGTCGCGGAAAAAGTCTTTGAACTCTCCTTTTTGTCCGCGAATTCTTGGGGCAAGGATAAGTAATTTAGTGTCTTCCGGCAAAAGCTGGATTTGCGCGAGAATCTGGGAACGGGTTTGAGCACTGATCTTCCTTCCGCAATTTGGGCAATATCCGGTTCCAACTCTTGAATAAAGGACACGCAGGTAGTCGTAGATTTCGGTAATCGTTCCGACGGTTGAGCGCGGATTTTGGCCGGTTGTTTTCTGGGCGATGGAAATAGCCGGCCTCAAATGCGAAATGAAATCCACGTCAGGTTTGGGCATTTGACCAAGGAATTGACGCGCGTAACTGGAGAGGCTTTCCACGTATCTTCGCTGCCCTTCCGCGTAAAGAGTGTCAAAAGCCAAAGAGCTTTTTCCGCTCCCGCTCACTCCCGTAAAACAGATTAGTTGATTGCACGGCAATTTAAGCTCCACATTCCGGAGATTGTGTTCGCGCGCACCTTTAACGTGAATATTCTGACTGGCCATGAATAATTCTTGATCTTTCGCCCGGTTTTTAAAAATAATTCCTATTTTACGGAGAAACGCAAATCCTGTCAACGTGGAAATTCAAAAAAGGATGAAAAGTTTCAAGAAATTCATGAAAAAGGTTTGTTTCAAAATATTCTGGAGATATTTTAAATTCAGGTTATACTTGTCTCTGTTTATGTTCATCACGTTTCTGGATATGCGGAAGAGTCGGTGCCCATCTCGGAATTTCAAAATGTCTCGCTTTTCAGGAACGCATTTTGAAAGGTTTCAAGAGCCGAAAAGATCCGGTTTTTATTTTTTATCTATGGCTTGATTTTTGGAAAAGTC
The DNA here is from genome assembly GCA_017408405.1 of Thermoguttaceae bacterium. GTDB lineage: Bacteria > Planctomycetota > Planctomycetia > Pirellulales > Thermoguttaceae > RGIG3701. The sequence continues at coordinate 17,719 of JAFQUP010000034.1, read as the reverse complement.
ATTTCTGGAGAGGTTTAACGTGAGTCCGAAGGATTTGAATGTTTTGCTGAATCAAAAAACGCGAGACTTGATGCGTGGCATCGTCACGGGTTATTTCAGGATTCTGGTTTATGATTTTTTGGAGAAAACCTTTTCTTGAATGTCCAACTAAAATTGGCAGCTCCAAATCGTGAAAACGCGAAATATTCTCAATTAAAGTCCAGTTTTGCTCAAAGGTTTTTCCGAAACCGATTCCAGGGTCGGCAATGAGCTTTTCCTGAGGAATTCCCGCGTCAAGCAGAGCGTTTTTTCTTTGTTGAAGATACTCAAAGACCTCTTCCAGAACGTTTTCGTATTGAGGCGCGTTCTGCATGGTTTTAGGAATTCCCTGTTTGTGCATGAAACAAAGAGCCGCGTTCGATTTTTTAACCAGACGAATCATTTCGGGATCCTCTCCTCCGGAAATGTCGTTGATCATCTCAACCCCCTGCTCCAAGGCAAAAGCCGCTGTTTGCGGATGGTAGGTATCAATGGAAAGGAAAGGTTTCGGAAGATTTTGTTTCAGGCAAATTTCATGAATTCCGCGAATAACGGGAGCTATTCTGGAAATTTCATCTTTGGGATCAAGCGGTTCCGCCCCCGGTCGGGTACTTTCACCTCCGATGTCGAGAATGTCCGCCCCATTTCTGAGCAGAGTAATGGCATATTCCGCGACGTTTTTTCGCCCTCCGTCGGAAAAAGAATCTGGAGTCGCGTTAACGATCGCCATCCAAAGCGGCCGCGCGAGCGAAATTACCCGAAATGAAGTACTGATTTGAAAGGTTTTCAATGAAAAGGACATACTCATTTTCCAGTTAATAAAATCAGGAGCGTTTCTAATTTTAGAAAATAATTGGCGAAATCACTCACTATTTTTTCTTTCCCTGGTTCATTAATTTTCCAACCTGCCGTCCCGCAACGCGGCTCATTGCCCGAAACATGACATTTTTGGCATTGGGGCCTCGAACATCCGATTTCGCGTTCTTTTTTTCTTCGCGCGGACGTTTGTTTTCCTGAGATGAAAAGTTTGGGGACGTTTGTTTTGGGGGATTCTGTTTTTCTGCCTCATTCATTTTTCGGAAGTCGTGATTTTCCAGGATTTCCACACGAACTCCCTCATTCTGATTGGCCGTATCCGTGCTTTCTTCCCTCGAGATTTCATCACTGGTTTGATTTTCGTCAGAAACGTTTCCTGAATGGGAAAAGTTTGAGCTTTCTTCTCCAGTCACTGACGCTTTTTCAGGATACTCCGAAAAAGCGTCAGCTTTTTTGGGAGAAGAATCAGTTTGTGGATTCATGAAGGCGTCGCCGATTTTTCGCCATGATTTCCGACGATATTTGCCTCTTCCCAAAGGAGAGTTAAGGAAGACGAGAATGATTGAGGTTGGGATGGCAAATCGCAGGAGAAATGGTTTCCATGAAATCGCGACGGCAATCAGCGGAAGCCAGCCAATATCGGTCCAACGCGGAAGTTTTTGAATTTGCGTCCAAAAACATCCGAAAAGAAAAAAGATCGCTCCTCCCCGCAGAAAAATCGCGGTATAAAGATTTCGATGAGTCTGGGCGTAAAGAAAAAAGCCGATTCCAAGAAAAATCAATGCCGTGACGAAAACAATCAACTGCAAAAATCTGCTTTTGGACATGAAAAAACCTCGTGGTAATGAAAGTAATGTTTGGGGAATGAAGTTCCAATCAAATGAGAGAAGCGTAATGAAATAAGTGAACGTACGATGCGCGATGAAATTTTCCCAAGGTCATGTTTGGGTTTAATGAAAAAACTTCCTTCAGGAAAGTGAGTTCCTGAAGGAAATGAAATTTAATGGCGATTTTCTCTGCTGAAAGGAGAGGCCGCTCGAAGGCGCGCGATGATTTCCGGGAAAATGTCAAGGATCCGGTCCACTTCTTCCTGCGAATTATATCGGCTGAAACTGAATCGGGTGGAGCCGTGGATCGCGGTGAATGGAACTTTCATGGCCCGCAGGACGTGAGACGGTTCCAGAGAACCGCTTGTGCAGGCGGAACCGCTTGAAGCACAGATACCGTATTCCGAAAGCTCGTAAAGAATGGACTCTCCCTCAACGAAATGGCATGAAACATTCGTCGTATTGGGCATTCTTTCGGTCTCTTCACCGTTGATTTCAATGTCAGAAATTCTTGTTTTTAGTTCCTGCTCAAAGTAAGTCTGAATTCCACGCAGTTTCGCGTAGTCTTCGAAATGAGTTCTGAAGGCAATTTCCAATGCCGTCGCGATTCCTACGACGTACGGAACATTTTCAGTCCCGCCGCGTCGTCCGCCTTCCTGATGGCCTCCAATGAGGAAAGGACGAATAGGCGTACCACGCCGAATGTAGAGCAGACCAACTCCTTTAGGACCGTGAAATTTGTGCCCGGAACAGGAAAGGAGGTCAACGTTACGGAAGTCCGCCGAAAGAAGGTTTTTGGGACCATGTTTCGACAGAGAAAAGGGGAGCTTGGTGACGGTCTGCGTCGCGTCCGTATGGAAGAGGATTTCAGGATCGGTTTCTTTGGTGATTCGAGCCAGATCCTGAATAGGAAATCGGACTCCAGTCTCGTTATTCGCGTGCATGATGGAGACCAGGAGCGTATTGCCGGGTTCAAGCGCTCGAACGAGGTCCGCTTTGCTTAAACGGCCCTGACGATCAACCGGAAGATATGTCACGCGATAGCCGCGCCGTTCCATCTCACGGCAAACTTCGAGAACCGCCGGATGCTCAACTGCCGTGGTGATGATTTGTTTTCGTGAAGGATTCGCGGCAGCTGCTCCAAAAATGACGTGGTTATTGCTCTCCGTCGCGCATGAAGTAAAGAGTATCTCGTTTTCCAGATCCGCATTAAAAAACCCCGCGATTTTTTCCCGGGCCAGTTTGATCTCCCGCGACACATTTCCGGCAGAGGGATACATCGAGCTGGGATTGAAGTATTCAGGACCGAAAAACGGTTTCATCGCTTCCAAAACTTCCGGCGCGACGCACGTTGTCGCGTTATTGTCTGCGTAGATGATAGATTTTTCCATAGGATTGGCCTTTGGTAAAATTGCCTTTAAAAATTTGCGTTCGTGAAATAATTCGCCTTTAACAGGGATTTCTCCCGGAAAGTAATGCAGGCGTTTCAGAGTTTCCCGATTTTCAGAAACGGAAACAGTTTCAAGCTGCGGCCGGCTCTTTAAGGCGTATTATTTTCACGAACAGAGTGATTTATGAAAACATTCGCGGAGGTCGAAACGGGCATTGGCTTTTCCTGGATTCCGTATGGTTCAAACCTGAATAACCCGAATGTCAGACTGCACCTGCTCTCTGAGGATATTTTCAACGACCATTTTTAAAGTCACGTTGGCACTGGAACAAGTGGCACACGCTCCCTGAAGTTCCAGATAGACGAGATTTTCTTTAATATCGACGATAGCGCAGTCGCCGCCGTCGCGTAAAAGCAGGGGGCGAATCGACTCTTCCAGAACGGATTCGACTTTTTTCGCGAACTGGTACGGCGAAAGCCCTCCTTCGGGAAGTTGAGCGGCTGAAACAGGAGCCGGTTTGGAAATACTTGGAGCCATTGGAGCCGTCTGCCCCATGATCGGCAGCGCACCGTCATTGAGGAGGACCAAACCAGGATCCGCGGCTGGTACCGAGTCTGGAGATTTCACTTCCGGGTGCTGAGCGACCTCGGAAGAGGGGGGGGGCGTTTGCGGAGTTACGTCCGTAAAAACGTTTTCCTTTTTCCAGACATCATTCAGAATATCCTGAATTCCTCCAGGGGCGTGGAGGCAGTTCTGGCAGGCTCCGCCGGCTTTGAGCGCGGCAGTGACCTGAGAGAGCGTGCGCAGATTCAATTCAGTGATTTTTCTGCGAAGGAAAGGTTCCGTGATTCCGAAACATTTGCAGACGAGGCGTCCCTCATCCTCCTCAGCCATTTGTTCCGCCAGCCGGATGCCGAGTTTTTCAAGATTGACATTTCTTTTTTTTGCCCAGTCAACGACAGCCGCTTCCAGGGCTTCCGCTCCCATGACTGAACAGTGGATTTTTTGGTCGGGAAGACCATCGAGAAAATCAACAATGTCCTGATTCGTGATTTTCAGGGCTTCGATTGGCGTGCATTCTCTGGCTTCAAGGATGACGCAGAGAGCTTCCGAAGCGGCGATTGCTGAAGTGCATCCGAAAGTCAGGTAGCGAGCTTCAACAATTCGGTCTTTCAGCGGATCTTCATTTCTTTCTACCCGGAACGTGAAACGGAGAGAATCGCCGCACGCGATTGAACCGTGTTCACCTAGACCGTCCGGATTCTGGATTTCCCCTAAATGGGTTCCCGGTTTTCCGTGGACCGCGTCAAGAAATAACTGTTTGGTTTTTTCGCTGTATTCCCAGGCCATAGTGCCATTCCTTCCATAAAAAGAGTCAGGATAAATTTTTCCACTCTTAATTTTACCAAAATTGGATAGAAAAGCAAGTACCAGCCCCCTAAACTAAAGGAAAAGTCTATCTTTTTGAGAGAAATTCCAACCAATAATCGGCAAATTCTGAAGTTTTGATCATGAAAAAGTAAAATACGAGGCCTGTTTGGAAAACGAAATGTCAAATTTTGACATAAAAATTTTCCAGAAGGTTAAAATTTTCCAAGAGGGTAAATTTTTACGTCATCCACAAACGCGACTCCGTAGCCGTTCATGGAGATGAGCAGATGAATGGGATTTTGATCTTTAACGATTCTTTGGAAGGAAACCTTTTGCCATCCTTTAGTAACCATGATCCTTTCCGCAAGCACATCTCCGGAATTGGTATCCGTAATTTTCAGTCCGTCAACGGTATTGACGAGGCGGGTCGGAATATTCACACGCATTTCAACCTGGTAGACCGTGCCGTTTGGACCGACGTGAACGCCGGGGCTTTGGATCGTGACCGGTGCGGAATCGAACATGACGGGAGCCTTTTTTTTATCTTTTATGGAAATATCGAATTTGAGTCCATTCAGGCTCGCGTAGGCCGCCTCAGGGAGAATTTCGGTGCGGATCGTAATTCCTGGGAACATTTTGGATTTCTGGAAGTTTTTCCAGCCGCTTTTCAAGACAGCCTGGATATTCTCAAAATCCCCATTTGGAAGCAGATTGTTTCCAAGAGTCATTTGATTTACTGATTTAAGCCATTTTTCCTGGAGTTGGAGCGTTCTGAATGAAACTCCCGCGGGTTGAAAGTTTGGCGATGGGAATTTAACGGATTGTTCCATCCATTTCTTTTTCTCCATGTACGCGATAGGACGCATGGCTCTCTGCGCGAGAATGAAGGCGTCGGAATATTCGTGCGCGCGATATGCTTTTTCCGCTCCGTCGAGATAGAGTTTCGCGCGTTCGTACCACATGGCGTCATTTCCCTTAAGACGCTCCGTACCGTAAAGTTGAAGGTAGGAACGAAGCCGCATTTCAGCGAGCTCCTTCATTCCTGTCGCCAAATTCGGAGCGTATTTCGCGATACGCTCGGAAATGCTGCTGGTGATGATTGAGTTTTGATTCATGACGATCGTCGCGACCAGCGGCAGTTCGTCCAGTTCCACTTCCACCCCTCCGGCAGTTCGCCGGTTTGCTAATGGCGACAACCCGTTCAGTGAATAGCGCCAGCATTGGTAGGTGTCCGGCAAGCCTCTGACCAGGAACTTGATTCTTCGTTCAGCGCCAGCCCCGCAAACATATTGGGAATCCGGTTCAAGTACCATGGGAATCAATATTCTTACGTGACGAGCGGCAAGGAGCGTTCCCGCCACATTTGGGCGATCGGAAGGAATCGTCGTGAATCGTTCTCCCTGGGAGAGCCACTGTTCCAGAACGAGCATTTCGTAATTTACCAGGTGAAGAGATCTGGCACGGTAAAGAGTCTCTTCATCTGAAGCGTCAAGTCGTGAGGTGCTTTCGAAAAAGAGTCCTTTCGCCCCTCCCATCACCACATTATAGACCAAAAGCCGCAGTTGATCAAGCGGAATCGTGTCCGGAACGAAAGCTGGATCATTCCTCGAAATGGAGTAATCATTGTCCGAAGCATTGATTTTTTCCGCTATTTGTCCCCATTGCGCGCGAAGTAAAGGGTGAAATTGGGTTGGGATACGGACGAAAAGCGGCTGTTCGGTTGGAACAATATTCAGCATATCGCGAAACCACAGACCGTATGATACCATACTCATCGTGGAGTTAAGCGGGTCCCGTTCGAGGAGGAAAATGTCATACGCGGAACTGAAGGCTTTCAAATCTTTGTCCGGAATCACGAGCGTGGGACGCTGAGGAAGAAGATTCTCCGGAATCTGATGGATCAGTCCAGTTTGACGATGGGCAAGGTCGGAAGCGGTCTGGATCTCATCTGAAGAGAGTGAGAGATCTTCCAGAGAGGATTCCTGATTTTGTTTTCGGAAGTTACGGATACGCTGAACATCATTGAAATTCGGAGTCTGCCCAAGATCCCACGCCACTACGCGATTCAGAGATATTCCAGCAAGCTGTTTTGGGTCAACGATTTCCTCTGGTGAGGCATCAATATTTTCCAAATTGATTGGAGGAGGGCAGATGAACCAGATTTTCAAAAGCTGGGCTTCCGCTTCCATCTGTCTGGTTGGCGGCGCCTCAAGCCAAATTGTGTTGAAACCGAGTGACGCCAGAAACTTAAGGGATTCGCCGCGATGACGGATTGCCCGAACGAAGAGAGTGTGTTTGTTGATTGTCAAAAGGTTGCGGTTCATCCAGATTTTTGGGGGTTCCGGCTGATGATCCTGATTCACGGCAATTGGTTTTGAAAGGGGCAAATTTTCAGGAGAATTTTTCGGCTCAGATGAAGAGCTTTCCGGAATTTTCTCTCCCATTTCTGAAGTCACCTCGAAATTCTCGGAGTTTACGGGAGGAAATGGCCGCATTAACGCGGAGCTTTCCCGTGTTTGAGCGGGATTTGCCAAGGCGGGGGCGGAACCTTGAGTACGAAGGGAAAATTTATCAGTTGAGGAGTGATTAACCGCTGCCGGAGTTTGGGTATTGCTGACCGCCTTGGCGAATTTGGAGAGTGCTACTCCGGAAATTTCAAGGGAGTCGACACACAGATCTGTTGTTCCCGGTCCAGAATAGGTATTCAGCAAAAGAAAATCAAGGTACGCTCCCTGCGTATTAATTTTGATTTTTCCGTCAAGTTCTCGCTCACGCAGAGCCGCGGAACTTTGAACCTGGCGGAAAATGTCATCAAGTTCCAGTTTCTGCCATTGATCAATAGAGGAGTAAATGCCGCCGGTGATTAACAGGGTCATTGGTTGTCCTGTGGAAGGATTGGGTGTCAGAGGAAGGACGATTCGTCCCAGAAGCTGGCAGCCTGAACGATTGGCTCGAACCGCAAGCAGAATTTTTAAATTGCTTCGAACCTCTGTCGGGTAGAGAGGATATCCAAGATAAGCCGAATTTCCCTGATTCCCGCAGGAAACCTGAAGGTGCTCGTACCCGGCTCCGGAAAAGGCGGCTCCTTTTTCCCTGCGCCGTAAAATTAACTGATGAGGACAATTTCCCCCCCAGTCAATCCATTTGGGATTTTCTGTTTCAAAATCATCCGCCCAATGTTGAAGGCCGGAATGAATACCAGGAGCGCGTTCAGGCTGAAGAGTGGCTGAATTTTGAGAAACCGCGGCGTGAGTTCCAGTGCCTGAGGAAAGCGGTTCGGTAGTTTGAGCGGTGAGTTCGCTGAAAGAGCAGAAAAGGATGAAAAGTAAAAAAACAGGAAAAACACGGAAGGAAATGGACAGGGAAAGTGTGGAAGAAAAGGCAAAAAGTGCGTGAGCTTCCGTGCGCGTTGAGAGGTGTTTCACGAAAAAAGCTCTCGTCGCGCGGAACGTTAAAAAATTTATGGATTGTGAAACGTTTTTTATTTTCACCATATTAAATTTCATATTTTACTGTCAGGTTTACGGAATGGTCCATGAAACCACCGAAAAAATCCCATTCTAAAGGGATTTCCTGAAAAGTTTAACATTTTTTGGAAAATTTTGGAAAGTTTTCCTGACTTTTCCGAATTTATCGGATATAATATAGATAGAACGAATTTAACGTTTTTAACGGTTCGCTCATTATAGACGAAATTTTTATTTTAGACTATACCATTCCGGCAAGAAATATGAAAACTTTTGAAACCATCGAAAAAAATATTGACGTAAAGTTCGCAAAACTTCCGGCAGATGTTCGCAATCTGCTGTTGAAGCTGGCTGAATTGCCGGTGGAATATCGAAAAGAACTCCATCCTTTTGTGGAGGATTTGATCGAAGGAGCGACGCGGCGGCGTGAAATTTTTACGTTGATTCAACAGGCGATGTCTCAAGTTCGTCTTGATATGAAGTATCTGATATTTGATCTTGAAGCGACTCGTCGGGAACGGGACGCGAATCAGATTCAATAGTATTGAAAAAAGTGGTCCGGGGGTTGCGGGCAGTTTGAGAATTTATTTGGGATCTTTTATTTTGAGAGTACCATTGGGGGAAATTGTCTTTTGGCAGTTTCCCTTTTTTTTGAGTTTTGATTTTGGTCAGGTTTGGGGATTGTCCCTGATTTTTATGAAAAAATGAGAAAATTTTCATTTTAGTGATTCCCGGCCTTGAAATTTTTTCAAATCATGTTAAAAAAAGTAAGGGAGTTCCAAAATTTACTTTTTAGTAAGAAAAGTGAAAGAGTTTTGGGAAGGTTTCTTAAGACAGATTCTTTTTTCACGATGACTTTTAAGATGATTGAAAAAATGAAATCAGGGCATTTTTTTTGTCGAGAGTTTAAAAATCGTTTCTTTTCGGGCACAGGGAAATTGGTTCGAACGCTTTTAAGGCTTTCCCTTCCTGTCTTTTATCGCGTTCCCAATGAAGTTTGTGGCTCTCTTAAGCCTTTTTTGGTGATGGCAAACTTTGGCGGCTGGGGAAAATGTGGGATTTCTGGAATTTTCCTGCTTCTTGCGCTTCTTTTCAGTTTTTTGAGCGTGTCTTCTCCGGTATTTTCCAGGGAATTGGAGAGGTATCGAAATGAAAAGAGCCAGATTCCAGCGGGAGCGTCATGTGATGTTCCTTTGCCCGTTTCATCGAATTCGTCCCTTTTGTCCATTTCCGACGTTTCATCCCTTCCGCCGCAGTCCGGATCGGTTTCTTCTTTGGGAACGGATTGGAAAAGTCCGGGAGATCCGCGTCTTGTTTCCGGAGAGGATTCGCGTCCCTGGGTTTACTATTGGTGGCTAAAGGGAAACGTTTCAGAAGAAATGATTACGAAAGATCTCGAGGCAATGCGGAAGCAGGGAATTGGCGGGATTCTGCTGGTTGATTCGCGCGGGTACTATGATGACGCGAACACGACGAAGCACGTGCCTGTTCCGCTTGAAATCAAGTATGAATTCATGAGTCCGGAATGGCGAAAGATGGTTCGTCATCTGGTTTCGGAGGCCAGGCGTCTCGGTATGCAGGTCAGTATGAATATCGCGAATACCGGTGGTCAGCTTCGAGGTCCGTGGGATCTTGGGGCGGATGGACCGAAAGAATTAACCTGGACGGAAGGAAACCTGAATGGTCCCAAAAGAGTTGAAATTCCGCTGACTGTTCCGAAAGAAACGCGTTTTTTCCAGGATGTTGCCATTTTGGGAGTGCGGGTTTCGACCCCGGTTGATAAAGAGGGGCGCGAAAGTATCCGTCTGAATGAAACGTGGATGCCGGTTGCCAATCCACAGGAAGGTGCTGCCCAGGTCGCGGAGGTCGTTGATCTCAAGGAGTTTGTCCGGGAGATTAATGGAGTGCCGACCCTGATTTGGGATGTGCCTGACGGGGCGTGGAAAGTGTTGCGTTTCGCTTCGCGCGTAGTGGGAGATGTCGGAAGTGTGGATATTCTCAGCCGAGAGGCGGTTACCCGTTATTTCCAGCTTATGTGCGGGCAAATTATTGCCGACGTTGGGCTTGAACTGGCTGGCGCGGGAAAAACGTTAACTCACTTCTATAATGTGAGCTGGGAAGGCTCTGATCCGAACTGGACATCCGGTTTGGCCGAACGTTTTCAAGAAGAACACGGCTACGAACTTTGGAACAATTTGCCTGTTTTGCGCGGTTTAATAGTCGGGTCATTGGAAGAGTCACAGCGTTTTACGGAAGATTATTTTCGGACGGTGAGTAATGCTTTTCGGGAAAACTGTTACCTGACCATTGGTGAACTTTGTCGAAAGTTTGGCATGATCTGGCACTCGGAGGACGGAGGACCCTGGTCGCGCGGAAAAACGGCCTGGATGGGGAATTTTCATCTTTTCGCCGAGGCGGATATGTTGACTTTTTGGGGACAGAATGACGTAATTCAGGGGGAATTCTGGGTACGTGAACCAAAGGAAAAAATTACGGAACCGTCTTCATGGCCTGTCACGAGAAGCAACGCGCGCTATGCGTCGATGGCGGCACATATTTACGGAAAACCGCTTGTTTCAATGGAGGCTTTTACGCATATGGCGCATCATTGGACCCAGTACCCGGCTCACCTTAAGCCTGCTGCTGACGAGAACTTTATTGATGGCGCGAATATGTTCATCTGGCATACTTTCACCGCTTCGCCGGATGAACTGGGGACTCCGGGATTTGAGTATTTCGCGGGAACTCACCTGAACCGGAAGATAACCTGGTGGGAACAGTCGAGAGGAATTCTGCGTTACCTTGAAAAGTGTCAGAATTTGCTTCGAAAGGGAACGTTTACGGCCGATGTCTGTGTCTATGTCAGTGACAAAAATTACGTTGGCTGGGGACACGGGGAAAGCTGGAATCCAGATTCCAATTTGATTCCGGGAAAAGGATGGAAATTCGACCTGCTCGACACGCGGGTTCTCGTTGAGGACTTAAAATTTCGGCAGGAGGACGGACTTCTTGTTCTGCCGCATGGAATGAATTATCGAATTCTGGTCGTTGATCCGCTTCGGGATGAACCGATTCCGGCGGAGGCGCTCGAGAAAGTTTGGGAACTCGCGGAGGCTGGGGCTGTCGTGGTCCTGGGAGAAAACGTACCGAAACGGAATCCGGGACTTTCAAACATTTCGGAGCGTGACGCGGCTTTGGCGGCTCTGACGGAAAAACTTTGGGGGGATGGGACGGCTCGCTGTGCCTCAGTTGGAAAAGGAAGAATCTACCGGAAGACATTGATGGAAGATGTCCTTGCCATGGAAAAGATACTGGCGGATTTTGAATCGGAGGACGATGTTCGATTCATCCATTTGAGGGATGACGAATATGACCGGTATTTTATTGCCGGGAGCGGTACCGTTTCCTGTGTTTTCAGAGCTTCGGGGAGACCGGTTATTTTTGATCCCGTTTCAGAAAAAAACTTTCAGCCGGTCGCTTACGCTCTGACAGAGGATGGACGGACGTGTGTCACGATTCAGCTTCCGGTTAATGGTTCTGTGTTCGTGATTTTCCCAAAGAAAGAATCGGGCGCGGAAAAGCATTTCACTGACATTCGCGAGGGCGGAGACGATTCGCTTGAGTGGCTTGGGAGGACGGATGATACCGCGAAGTTCCGACTCTGGAAAAATGGATGTCACGTGCTGGCGGTAAATGATGGAACTGAAAGGGTCATCGAGGCGCGGCCCCCGATGCCTCTCACACTCAATGAAGACTGGGAGTTGAGATTCGATCCGGATCGGGGGGGGCCGATTGGTTCGGTTCATTTCCCCAAACTCGTCTGCTGGAATGAACGTTCGGAGCCGGAAATCCGTTATTTCTCGGGAACCTGTTCTTACTCAAAAAAAGTCACGCTCAAAGCGGAAGAGGCCAAACGGCCTGCTCGCTTGAGTCTTGGGGAAGTCTACTGCGTGGCGGAAGTTCGCGTCAATGGGGAATACGCGGGGCTGATCTGGACTGCTCCATGGACGGCGGAACTGACCGGGAAATTAAAGCCGGGAGAAAACCTGATTGAAATTGATGTCACAAATACCTGGGTTAATCGTCTCATTGGCGACGCGGCTCTGCCAAAAGAGAAACGGGTTTCAAAAACTAATGTCTACCTGCTCCCGGAAAAGAATGAATTCAGGGCGTGGCAGGGATTTTTCGCCTCAGATCCTCTTCGGCCCGCTGGACTGAAGGGACCGGTGGAAATTCAATTCGCTGAAGAGATTGAAGTTAAGTATTAAGATTTTACCCAGGCTGGCTCCAGGGACAGTATTTTAGTTATTCCGCGATCCCGGACCCGCGAAAATAATGCCGAATCGGGCTGGCGGATTCATTAACGGAACGCGGATGGCGGAAATTATCGACGGAACGAGTAACACGATACTGACGGTCGAGTGCAAACCGGTCTGCTGGATGGATCCCATCGGTGATCTGACTTGGGAAGAGGCAAAGATTGGACCGGTCGTTTCCGTACCGCTCGATTGAGCCGCGAGGCGCCGTATTTTTTCAGGAGGTTAAAAAATGAAAGAGCATGAAGTCACCAACTCGGCATTTGACGGAAAGAGTGCGGACCAAAGCGCGAAGGCGCGGCTGCGGATCTGTTCGCGGATGGAGGTCATTCCGGGAAAGGAACTGGAAGAGAAATTTGCGAAGATGAAAGCGTGGGGGATCGAGGGTGCGGAAGTGAACGTCGATCTTTACGGACGCGAAGAGCTGATCCGCCGTGCGCTCGCCAACGCCGGTTTGACGGCCGCGATGACCAATTTCGGCGTGAATCCGGGTAACATCATCTCCCCGGATTCGCAGGAACGTCAGCTCGGGATCGATTCCATGAAGCGCAAACTCGAGGCGGCCGGAAAGGTTGGGTGTGCCGGAATGCTTTACGTTCCGCTCTTCGGCGCTCCGAAAGACGGCGAGACGAACCAGAGTATCCGTGCCCGCCTGGTCGACGTTCTGCATCCGCTGGCTGAATTCGCGCTGGAGCACAGCACGGCAATCGTTTTTGAGCCGCTCTGCCGCATGGAAACGTCTTTCCTGAACCGGGTCTCCGACGCTGCGGCGATCGCGCGGGACGTAGATTCGGACGGGATGAAAGTCATGGCCGATTTTTACCACATGAGCGTCGAGGAGACCGACATGATGGGGGCGGTGATCTCCGGAGGACGGTATCTCACGCACGTTCATCTTGCCGGCGGACTTTCCGACCCGCGCCGTTCGATTCCGGGACAGAACAGGAGCCGGTTTGTGGAGGGATTCCGCGGTTTGAAGTACATTGGGTATGATCGATTCTGCTCATTTGAGTGCGGCATTCGCGGAGACCGGGAGGTGGAGATCCCCAGGTCGATCGAGTTTTTGAAGCGGGAGTGGGAGCTGGCCGTCGTCTGATGCATAAAACAAAACAAAAACATCAAAACATCAAAAAATTTTTGAAGGGAGAGTCTGAGGAGGGGAAAAAGTACGACAACGAAATGCAGCTCATCGATACCGTCGGATTCACGGACCGGGTGCTTTACGACTGAAGTAAAATGTACTCGATCATGCTGGATCGCGGACATGATTACGGGCATCTTCGCCCGGTCATTTCCATCGTCGTGACGCGGTTTGAGCTTTTTCCGCTGCTGACGGACCTGCACAATGTCTTCACGCTGTCTGCAAAAAGGCCGTGCGGAAGGTGAACGTTTGGCGGCGGCTCGGATGCTGGTCTCGATCCTTCAGATGCGATTTTCGGAATCGTTTACGCAGGAAGATCAGCACCGGATCATGACGATCTCCGATGCAGAAATTCTGAACGCACTCGTACTTCGGGCTGCGGCAGCGGAAGATTACGCGGAGATTCAAAAGTTGCTGAAATCGTGAATTTTTTGCTTGACAGGCTCTTGTCCGGTTCAATAATTTGAATATTTCATCCGAAGTCCCACATTGCTTTTGTGCAATGCGGGACTGCCTCATTTTTTAGGCGATTTCAGACTACATGAAACCTCCCAAACCTCCCAAACCGCCCATTCCCATTGGGACGAAACTGTTTTGCAGAGCCGCTTCGCCGAAAGCACCGCCATCAAACCAGAGGGCCTCGGCACGATTTGAGGTCTCTTTGCCTCCCGCTTTTCGAAAGATCGGGATCAAAATGGACGCATTTTTCCCATTTCTGGCCAATTCCATGGCAGTGGTACCATCATTGCGCCGTGAGTTCACATCTACACCATGTTCCAGAAGATACTTCACGATCTCTGCGTTCTGTCCCGCAGCTGCCGGGAAAAGGAGCGTCTGTCCCCAACTGTCCCGCGTATTCAGATCCAGTCCCATGTCCGCGAATTTCCTGAAGATCGCAAAATTTCCACCGCACGCTGCCGCAGTAAGGATCCCCTGTCCACTGAGATTGACCCGCCGCGGATCCAGTTTTTTTGCAAGAAAGAAATCCACGAGCTTTTCATTCCCATTTTCTGCCGCAAGGAACAGTGCGTCGCGGTCATTGTCCGTGACGGCGTGAATATCGGCTCCATGGTCCACGAAATATTGAACCATTTCTACATCATCCAGAGTCGCCAGAAGAAGCGGCGTCCATCCAAAATCGGTCCGAGCCTCCAGATCCGCTCCCTGTTCCACAAGAAAATGAACGATTTCCTTCGCCTTTCCGGAAACAGCAGCATGAAGCGGCGTTCCTCCCCCATAGACGAACTCAAGCGGTGCCCCCTGTTCTATGAGGAATCGGACCTTGTCCAGGTTTCCTTCTTCCACGGCATTGTGCAGCAGCGAAAATGAATTCTGGGGAGCATCCGAAGCCTCGTAGACCAGCCTGGCACCGGCTTTCAGGAGGATCCTGGAAATGTCGAATGGATCCTTTTTCATAGCATCCACACGATCCAGCGCCGCCATCAAAGGCGTTGCCCCTTCGTCTTGTTCTTCTACATCAACTCCATTTTCCAGAAGGTACGTGACCAGCAGACGGTTTTCCGCCTCGATCGCAAGATGAAGCAGCGGGCGTTCTCTACGGTTTTCATTAAAAGTCCGCTTTACTTCGTATCCCTGCGAGATCAGAAACTTCACGATCTCCAAAACATCTGCTTCATCCGCGTCACGGGAATTTGAATTAGGATCGATCTGGAGAACGACCGCATCCATCAGAAAATCCGAACCGTCATCCATCGACTGATCTGTTTTCTTCAGATCCTGACCGCTTTTCTCAACGAGCATTTTCAGGATATCGAGCCGGCAGGAGTCGATGGCTTGCTGAAAGTAGCCGAACGGGTCTTCACGCCATTCCGGCGTATTGTCCAATGCTTTTTCAACGCCTTCCATATCTCCGCGCTCAATGAGCCGGTAGGTCCGGGTCTCTTCCGAACGATAGTATTTCCCGATTCCGGCATGAACCACGTCCGGAATGAAGAGTACTGCGGCTGAAAAAAGCAGGAGCGTCGGCAGAAAGTACAACATGGATCTCATGAGCAGGTCCTCCTTGAAATTTGATGATGAAACAGAAATCTGAATAAATTGCGGGTCTCCCGGCAATTGCGAATCGCATTTTCAGTCATTTTAGTCAACTCGAAACCGTTTGTCAATGGGGAGATCCCGTATGAATTTCACAGAAGGTGTCCAATTTTCATGTTTCAGTATATTCCGTACTAAAATCGGCGTTTCTTTTTTACGCAGGATCTGTATATTTCCGTTCGTTCTCAGTGGTTTCCACAGCAAAATCGCGATCCCCATTGGTAGGAGATCACCGCAGATGAAGCAATAAAAAAGAGGGACTCATTTCGGGTCCCTCTTCTGGTTCCAGAATGAAAGAACGTGGGTCAGTCTTCGAATTTCTTGAAGATGACCACCGCGTTGTGTCCGCCGAAGCCAAGATTGTTGTTAGCGGCATAGCGTACGGAACGTTCAACGGCTGTGTTGGGCGTGATGTCCAGATCGCAGTCCGGGTCGGGCGTTTCGTAGTTGATCGTCGGCGGGATGACCTGAACGGTGGTGGAAAGTCAATTACGCCGATACCGCGGCAGACCGTTTACGGGATCATAGCGGCCTGTCCGTCCTTGCGGTTGGCAAGGTAGGCGTGCGTTTCTTTGTCGATGGAGTAGGCGATCCGGTGTACGGAGCCGTCTCCCATCACCATGCCGAATGCTCCGGCGTGCGCACTGCCGAAAGCGTAGGACGAGGGGGTCCCGTATCCCGAACGGTCCTGGGAAAGGTAGAAGTAGGATGTGCTGCACGTACGGGTCACGTCGTCATCTGCACCAGTAAAGGCTCCCATGTCGTCACCGTCGCCTGATTCTTCGTATTTTTCCGGCTGGACGTACTTTTCGCCGATCATGTAGGTATTGGAGGTGCCGTCACGGACTTCACCCATCTTCGTTTGACTGCAGCTGAAGATGATGCCGGTGACTTTGGAGAGATCTTTCGGTTTGTGGGTCCCGTTCGCGACATTCGCATACGACGGCGTCGGATTGTTTCGTGTGTTGTTGTCCAGCGGGTGCAAATAGTCTCCTATGCTGGCCGCGTAGTCGCCTTTCGCGCGCTGATTCGTCGAATTGTAGTTGTGGGCGTAGGAGGTTGAGCCGGTGTAGAGCTTCGGCGTACGGCGTGACGGACAGTGGAAGATCCCGATCGGGGTCTGGATCATTTCCGTTGCCGCTGCCCTGTTCATCGTCGACATGTTGCCGTCTCCCATAATGGAGTAGAGGGCCTGCTGTTCCAGAAACGGCAGCAGCTGATATCCCCATCCGCCAGGCTGTTTCCAGCCCATGCCGAAATCGCAGTCGCCGGTCGTATAGCAGTCCCAGCCGCTGCCGGGGTAGAATTGGATCGCTGCTTCGTGATTCAACGCGGCCAGCCCGAACTGTTTCAGGTGATTGGAACATTGCATCTGACGCGCTGCTTCGCGGGCCTGCTGGACTGCCGGGAGGAGAAGTCCGACGAGCATGCCAATGATGGCGATGACGACAAGAAGCTCAACGAGCGTGAATCCTGTACGGGAGCGTGCGGATGAATGAAGCAAAATAACCTCCTTGAGTTGGGGATCCGATTGGAATTTGCGGCTGGAAATTACCGAAAGACCGCAAATTTACAGGGCTGGGAAAGTTTTGGGGAATAACGGGACACTAAATAGTGTCTCTTCTATTTCCTGAGTGCCCATTGTATTCATTATATCACAGGTCGCGGAATTTTCAAGTGCTTTTTTAAGATTTTTTTGATTTTTTTGATTTTTTACGGCAGAGATCGTTGGGGGGAAATGTGGAGAAACGGTAGGTCTGCAGGGATGTGCGATGCTGAAAAGATGCTTTCATTGACGAAATCGGGAGAAATTGGCCAGAAAAACGATATAATCGAAAGAAGTTTTCAGGGAAATAAAAGATTTTTGCTTTTTTTTGTTATTTCTGCTTGTATTTTCAAAGTATTGGAGTAAAATGGTCTTATTGTGTTTTAGTTCATGAGAAATCGTCATTAACCTTTTGAGAAAATGCGATGAAACATAAAATGTTGTTTTGCGGTGCCCTGATGTCGCTTGCGGGGACTGTGTGTGCGGATATTGTGGAAGACAATACGTACGGATACAAATACACGAATAATTCCACGGGTATTTACAGTCCGGGAGGGGCCGGTACGGTCGGAAATCAGCGGTATGATCTGTACATTCAGAACATCGCGCAGGGGAAACCGGCACAGGCGAGGACCGTAAATAATGACTATCCGATCGCCAAAGCCGTTGACGGCGACTACAGCGGCATCAATGGTGTCTACAATTTCTATCATGCGGACGGAAGCGACATTAACGGCTGGTGGAAGGTCAATTATGCGGACACCGCGACAG
>JAFQUP010000033.1 GCA_017408405.1 Thermoguttaceae bacterium | reverse complement strand
TTTCCGCCTGCGTCTTTGCGATAGCCGCCGCTATAAAGATGACGGCCATGATAAATATCTTTTTGAACATACCCACCCCCTTTTTTTATAGAAAATCGTCAAAAGCAAACCAAATAAAAAGGTATTTGTGAGAAAAATTTTTAGTATGTTTTACTTTTTTAGAAAAACGCCAGTTAAAGTACCATCCACAATTCTTCAAGGGGCGAAACACTCCTTTTTGTGGGGATTTCAATCGAGGCTTTTAATAGTCGGGTTTATGTCGGGTTTATGCCGGAAACGCCTTCAAAATTCCCCAAAATCCCCTTTTAAAACCTCATATTCTCCCCCTTGACACAACAAGAAAACATGCTAAAATACGGGCTGTAGTTCAATTTAACCCCCATCTTAAAAAAGCCGTCCCATCCGGTTTCCTAAACCGTAGGTCGCTGGTTCGAGTCCAGTCGGAGGTATTTTTGCTCAAGAAAACCCCGTATTTTACGGGGTTTTCTTTTTTCTTGGGGATAAAACTGGGGATAGTGGAGCATTCTATCGAAATTTGAAACCGCCCTCCGTTCGGAAATCCGCAAAGATCATGTCAAAGGTCAAGCTCGCTTCCCGGGAGAAAATCACACCACCTTCTGTCGGTTCTTCGGGCAGTTCAAAAACTGACGATAAGTTAAAATTTGGATTCTGGAAATTTTGCGTTTTCCCAGTCAGCCGGAAATTCTTTTTTTCCGGTGAAATCTCCGGAAGGCAGATCGGCAGGTCTCCCACATTACTGACGAAAATCGAAGGGACGTACCTTCTGCCATTCATCTTTTCGCAAAATTCAATTTCAGGAATGTCTAAGTAAAGAGAAATCGCAATGCCGTGGTTTGGCTCACCATAGGCAAAATTGAGTTCAAAATTTACTGTTACATTCGATGTGGTGTTGATTGCAATTGGACTATTTTCAGAGGTTCCTACGAGCTTTAGATCCGACAGTTCATTTTGGAACCTCGTAATCGCAAGATTCCAAAATGTCGGCCAATCGTAACTCCCGGATGAAAGCTCGTCCCAGCGGTAAAATGTCGAGGCAGAGATGGAAGTATACTTCCATTTATGAAGACGATAATCCATCGAAGTGACGTCCATTACCGTCAAAAGTTCAAGAGCCTTTTTGGCCTGAACCAGAAACTCAGCAGAATCGATCAGCAATTCCGGCAGCGTTTCAGGCAATGGCAGTTTACCTATCTTCTGTTCCATTGCCGGAATAGACCAAAACTCATAACCAATCAACCCCAGCTGGGCGGGTAGATAATATGGAAACTCAAATGTCCCAGTATCATAAAAATGCGGAGTACAGAAAGTATGTGAGGATGCCGACTGGATGTATCTTTTCAAATACTCCGCGATCACACGCGGAATCCCCGTAAAAGGGAGACCTGACGGCGCATCCGTATCCACACGAAACACAGGCGCACCGCCCTGCACGGCAAGGTATACGTTTTCATCGGAAAATTCTCCGCGCAATTCAGGGAATCTCTCCCGGCACGCTTCGTAAAGCGCGTTCCAATATCTTGAATCGAACGGATCTGGATGTTCCCAGTCCGCGCCTTCAAAATCAAACGAATCTGGAATGATCAAAGCCATCTGGCGACCTCACCGAGCAGAATCTCTTTCTTGCCGTACTCAACACAATGGGAGAATGTCAAAGTCAAATCCTCTCCCGTGGCTTCCGAGTTTTCATTTTTGCAAAAAGTAAATGTCACCGGCTCCGTAAGCGACGGAGCTGCCGCACTCTCCCACCAGCCGTTTTCGTCGCCATGCTCACCCAAAATCCATCTCCATGTGCCAAATAGAAACTCGTGAATTCCTCCATAGGTGAATGAATTATCCGGTCCGTCGTTGTCATGACTGCGTTGGTATTCTACATCATTCTGGTCCTTCCAAACCGGTATCCCCACCAACTTCTTTTTTCCGCTTCCGTCGGCACAGCTGTAAAGTCCCAGAAGCGTATCTGACGTATAGAACTTTGACAAATCTCGTGAGACAGTACAGTCCGAAAAAGATTGATCTCCGTAAGCAGGACAGAGGGTGAATACTGTATCTTTGACAGTTCCCCAAGGCGAAAATCCCGTCGGGGCAACCCAGTACGTATCTCCTGTTCTGACTTCACGTACCTCAGAACCTCCTTCCGGCAGAAGCTCGACGTAAAATCCGTCCCACTGCGCCGGTTCACGCGGATAAGAAGTAATCGTCAGCCAATGAGTCCACAGCGTGTATTGTCCATCAGTAAAGTACGGTTGACCATTGCGCATTCCGGAAAATTCTAAAGTACTGGACACAATCCCATCCCCTGAAATCTCAAAAGATGGAGGACCTTCCAGTAAAATATATCGGTAGGAACCTAAGCCATTTTCCATAAACCACTCTTTGCCTATAAAGTATCCGCCACCGGCAAATTCAAAATGATCATAGCTGTCCCCAAATAAGTCGAGACTCGACTTGAACATAAACTCAGCCATTTTCTACCTCTTCCACATTTAACGCTTCTAACGCGCTTTTGTGCCCGATCAGAAACGTTCCCGCGGGGACTTTTGAACCAAGCGCGAGACCCAGGACCAACAGCTTCGCGTACCCTGTATGTGGATCATGGGGACCATTCGCGTAGGTGAGAACCGAATAAACTCCAGACTCATCTTCGTCCAGAACCTCGCAAACTACCGCCTCCGGCTCCGACTCGCCGACCTGCTGAGCCTTGCGGACGAAGAAAATATCAGGACCGAACGGAGTCGTTCCGCCTACGATGAGGCCGGAGGAATTCGGGTCGGCAATAAAACTTCCAGGCAAAAATCCGCACTTCGTCATGGACGGATCGGAGGTCTCGATACGGATCGGCCAGTCGTGGGTCTCATCGATAATATAACCGTAAAAACACGTGTCTTTGGGGATCGTGTACCTGCCGTTCACGCCAAAATAACCTTCCAGATAGGATGATTCGTGGGAGCTGTCGTACTTTTCGACATGGTAAACAGTCCGAAACGTGTCCGCACTCTCTTCCTCCACCCTTTCCAGAACAGGGAAAAGCGAGTACGGCGGAATTTCTTCGGCTGTGTAAAAACGGGTACGCGGCAAGGTCTCCGCGTGAAACTTCGAGCTGTCTCTCTGCTCAAGCCTCTGTACGTAATCGACTAAAGCGTTCCATTCAGAAGCACGCGGCATCTGTCCGGGCGCAAGTTTGCGAATAAGTGAAACATTCATTACAGTCCAAAAGCAGTCAAAAGCGGTGAAAAATCCATCGTACGAACAGGTTTGACCTGCTGGGTACAGTCTTTGTCTTTGAACATCTTCACGAACCCCATGCCAGCGTCTTCCGAAACGGTTTGCCGAGGATGGATCCACTGGTTATGGCCAATGGGATTATAGGAAATTTTCAGCGAAACCTGAAAAAATCCGGCACCGGAAAGCGTACAGCCGACACGCAGTGAAGGGGAGGAACAGAGAAGCGTCTCTGCCGGATACGTGCGCGTCACACCGTTGAATGTGAGCGAGCAGGCGGATTCGTTGCAGGCTCCCTCAAAATCGCAGATGTTCCACGTCACGCCGTTCGTGTGCCCGGAGATCTGAAGGTGAGGGTGCGTCAGGGTAATATCGTGTGAGGCAATAAAGACTCCCGGAGCCTCTTCCGGCGCGATCTGTCTTTCGTCGGCATTTGGAAGGTTCCAGAACAAGCCGATCGGGTTTACCGTCACGAACTGCCCGGTAGACTCAAACGACACTTCCGTCTGCATCTGCGCGTACGTGATCTGAATCACGGCTTTTTCGTACTCGATCGCCTGCCCGGTTCGCTTGTACCGGGTCGGCATAGGACTGATACTGACGGATTCCGCATACCATTTTGAGCCATTTCCCAACGCCCCCGGAATGTCTCCGGCAAACGGATACTGTCTGCCGGTATGACCAAGTCCGCCTTCCAGAATGTCTTGCGCGATCGCGAAACGGTCTTCCCACCGGCACTGAATGGAGACTGTCGCCGAACCGGAAGTGCGCCCGATTTGGATCGAGTGACTGTCAAACGTCTCATCCGCCTCAAAATATTCCTGATACTTCACCGAGCCGGTATCCATTTTACCCTCCCTGCAATCCTAAATTCTGTCTCTTGATCGCCTTCGTTTGAGCTTCCGCGGCCGCGATTTGCGAACGTGAGTCTTTTCTGGAATCCTCGTTTCCGGAAAGCAGTACGCCGTAAATCTTCCCAAGCAGGTCTACCTGCTTTTGCGCCGGAGAATGTTTTTCAAAAATCGACTGCTGAATACGCTGATTCATCGAAAGGGCATCCTCAAAATGAGTGGTGTATTTCAGGCGCGGATCCACCCATTCTCCTTCCTTTTTCTTCTGTTCTTCGGGATCTTCCGAACCGCCGAACAAGGTCCACAAACGATTCCCCCAATCGAGCAGGCTCTGAAACTTTTCCAGTATGCCAGAGATGAAATCCGCAACTTTCATTATCCCGTCCGCCAGCCAGGTTCCCAAAGTCTTGACGATTTTTCCAAGGAATGACCACATCGTTTTCAGAGGCTTCCCAATAGCAGCAAATCCTTTCCCAACCAGAGAAAAAACGGATTTGAGCAGTGCTCCAAGCGGCCGCAGGATTCCAATAATGACATCCGCAATTCCGCTCAACGCACCGCCCACCGTATCCGCGATCGGCGCAAACAATTCCTGAATCGCCTGAACGACCGGATTAACGACCTCCATCACGACCCGCATGATCGGAGCGAGTATCTTGCCGACAGAAACCATCATGGATTTCAGCGTGTTGGAGAAAGTCTGGTACTGGCCGGAAAGAGTCTCCTGTTGTTCTTTGGCGGCTCCCTTGTTGGCCTCTTTCAGCTTTTCCATCACAAAAAGCTGACGCTCCGCGGTTTTATACACTCCCTGCATGGTCTCAAGACGCCTTGCTTCTTCCGCAGAAAGAACGACACCCGCCGAAAGAAGGTCTTCCATCGACACCGTTTCCGCGTGAAGCAGTCCCGCAGTTCGTTCCAGCGCAGAGGCATAGTCCGTTCCCATCGTAACGGCAATGTCTTTGGCAAGTACCGCGGCCTCTTCCATCTGTTTGGAGGAAAGACTGTAAGAAGACGCTCTGGCACCGGCAATTCCCTGCGTGATCTCCTCTTCGGAAAACATACCGTCTTTTGCCAAACTTCCGGCAAGCGACTGAAATCGTTTCGGATCCGATCCCTGCATCCGCCCTCCCATACGGAAAGAGCGGCTAAGGCGCGTTTGGGCCTGCTCTAATTCTTCGAATTGCGCCGTCCATTCCTTCAATACCTTGACTGCGCCAATGGCGGCGGCCGTGTAGACCGTGATCGGATTGACAAAAGCACTGAGTGCCTTGACCCCGGTGAATGACAGACGGCCAAAAGCCGCGGTCATTTCTTCGATTGTCGAGGCCCCGCGAAAATCTTTTTTGAATCTTGCGATCCCCACATTCATTTTCTTGAATGACTTTTTGAACGTTTCACCGGAACCTCCGTCAATGGATTTTCGCATAGACTTGCCAATATCCGCGAAATGAGACCGCATGGAAGAAACCGCGGATTTCATTCCAGAGACAAATTTGCCGGTACTCAAACCGAGACTGAACGTAAAATTTTTTGCCATCAGTGAAGCTCCATCCACGCCCGCCATTCTTCGAGCGTCGAAAAGTGCAGATTGCCGTCAGAGCCGGGAACGCCCGTGTTTTCCGGCTCTTTGTCTGGAATCGCGTCATATGCGATTTTCGTCTGTTTCGGGGTCATTTCCTCGATTTGGCTGAAAGTCCAGCCATAATACCGAGCCAGGAACGCGAACAGGTTTTTCTGCGAAACACAGTACTCTTCAAACGTCACTCCGCCGTTTTTTTTTCTGGTTGTTTGGTGCCTTCCTGAGTTCCGCTGATCGCTTCCAGAATCGCCTCCAGGTCCTCTGGATTGTTCGTGATCGCGGAAACGGTAGAAATGGTAATGTTCGGGTGTTTACGGCGTATGGAGAGGAAAATCGCCCTTTGGATCATTTCCGGCTCCTCCCAGAGTTTTTCGTCTGAAATATCCATCTGATTCGAGCTTTCATAGGCAATACGGATCATCTCTGTCCGCATGGATTCCGGAACGTCCTGCGGAATGGCGGAGAGCTTGATCGACAACTCGTGCTGTCGCGCGTATTTCAGCAGGGACATCTGGTCCGACACGGTCAACGGAGAACAGAGAAATATCTCGCCGTTGGACAAAGTCACCGGTACTGGGGCAGCAGTTGGATTGGGAATCATTTTCTAAAAAACTCCTTTCTTTAAAATCAGACCGCGGTTTCCGGCCAGATCTGGGAATCGAACAGTTTCAAAACGCCAAGCTGACCAGAATCATCATGAGCGCACATTCCAAGATTGGCGGTGTATCCGAGCAGTGCTCCGGAAGACGGATCCGCCGAAATACCGGAGGTGGAGAGGAGGCGGACATTGGAAATCTGCAAAAGGTTCGTTCCTCCGCAAACGATGGAAAGCTCCCCCATCATCCCATTTTCTCCGATGATCTCCGAGTTCGTGCAGGTCAGCAACCCGGAGCAGTCATAAAGTCCAGGATAACGGTGCGTCCAGACATTTCCTTCATTATCGACGGTAGAGGCTCCCACGTATGTCTGCACCTCATTGGTGATGGTGAAGTTGAACTGCTGCCAATCGATGACACTCCCTCCCAACTTCACGACGCAGTCTTTTGCGTAAAGGATCTGGGGCGTGATCGTGTCGTTACTTCCGGAAGTTCCGCGGGAGAGCGGTCCGTTTCCGGAAAATGAACAGGAAATAATGACACGCCCTGCCTGTGAAATATCCGCGGAAATGCCGATCTGTGTGTAGATCGCAGAACCGGAATACTCCACGCCGTTACCGCCGAATGTCGGACCGCCAGTCTGACATTTCAGCTCAAAACTACTCATTTTGACATTGGAGAGTACGCCTTCGGAAGTAAAGGACCCCGTCCAGTCCTGCACTCCGGTATCGCGCTGTTTGCCCGCTTTGGTAAAGGAGTTGGAATGCGGATTGTCCGCCATCGTCCAGTCGATTGACCAGTTCTGGATCTGGGAAATCCCATCGACCGAGCCGTATCTTCCAGAAAAAATCGCCATAAACTATTCCTTGTCTTGAATGTTGAAAATTACTTCTGAATGCGGGAAGAACATATCAACGGTCACTCCCCACGAGGCGGACCAGCCGCCGATTCCGCGATTTCTCTCCGCGTCAGAAATCGCCTGTTCGCCGGAGTCGAAACGGATCCGCTCCACAAAACGATTCCCGTGATAAAGGCAATTCCCGACGTTTGCCATGAAGGTCTGGATGACCCGGAACAGTTCCCATTGGAGGGCGGAAATCATTGGAAGACTTTTGGAACCGGTGGACAGATAGAAAAGGAAACTCATCGACAGTCTTGCGGTCCCGGAAGTCCCCATATCCAGCTGACTTGAACTTGACGGAACGATGATGACTTCCGGCAAGTCACCGTGTCCGGCGTGTTCTTTCGTCCCAAGCTCCGTGTCAAACCGAATCCGATTGCTCTCCCGTATCCACGTACGGAAAAACTCCGAGCTGTCAATGACTTCCCAGAGTTTCTTGCGTATGATGGTCAGAGGGTCTTTTTCCATGGGGATCACTTCCATAATTTTACTTCCTCGTTCTCGATGATCTTCTCAAACTGCCCCAGGGCATTGGAGTCCGGCGGAATCAGGATAGGGCGTGCCGGAAGTCCGGTTTTTCTACTCCCGCTGTGATGAAATTTCGCCAACTGGGAAATCGTGACGGGTTTTCGCACGCTGCCTTTTCCGGATTTTGGGCCGGGGTGAGGCATCGTGGAAAATCCAATATCTGCGGACGCAAAATGGGCCTTGAGGCTGATTTTCTCATAGCTTCCTTTGGAAAGCGTTGGATTCAGTGCGCCTCGCAATATCCCCGTGTCGACCAGAATTCTTTTGCCGCTGAAAAACGACTGGATCCGGGCCTGTTCCCGATTGCCGGAACGGACTTTAATGCCTTTTCTGCGCCGTTTCGCGGTCGAATCTTTCAGCGGTGCCCAAGCCTTGCCGCCTCGTGAATTCTGGTCAAAACTCCGCAGACAAAATGCACGATAACGAGCCGCCAATATCCGCAGAAGTTTCCGCCTGAACGATTCCGATTCATGCTTTTGGAGAATCATACTCAGGTTTGGAATTTCAATGTCTATCGACAGCTCGTTCATCATGTCCCTCTAAAATCACGTCGTACTGTCGAGCGTTACTTCAAGCAGCGCTCCCGGACGGGTACAGAGCACGAGCGGGTTCGACTGGGCTTCCACGTCGATTCCTTTGTCCATGCGCTGCACTTCCTGCTTGGCGTAGTATTTCAAACCCGGCGTGTTGACCGTCTCCATGTAGTCTCCCGGTCCGTAGATCTCGCTGAAGATCGCGTCCTCGCAGATGGGAAGGAGATGAGCCTTTTCCGGGTCGATAAAGTCTTTATCTCCCACCCAGGCAACGTAGTTCACAAAGCGGATCCCGCCGAACTCAAAGTAACGGAACGCATGAGAGTCCACCAAAAAGTCGCTGTTGTTGCGCCATTTGTTGGCGTTTTTGATCTCTGCGCTGTTTTCAATGGCATCAAAAATCGCGTCACCGCACAGCAAATGAAAACCGTTGATCTTGGTATCGCCGAGCTTTTTTCGCGTACTGCGGATGACCTCACTGCAAAACTTCTTGATACTCCCGTCGTCGGTAGAGACAGAGGCTTTGAGAGACTTCGTGCGTTTCGTCTGCCCGAACTCCTCAAACATATCGTGAAGGACCGAGCCGTCCGCGTCAAGGACCTGACCTTTGACAGCACCGAGACGCATCCACTCGATCGTGGTCTCGATCGAACGTGCCATCATGACCAGCTTGTCATTCATGACCGTCTGCGCGGTCTCAAACTCGATCTCCGAGCCGAAAAGCCGCTGATTCTGGATCTGGTCTGCTTTGATCTCATCGTTCAACTGTTTGTGGTTGACGACGAAAGCACGCATTTTCCGCTGGTCACGCGGCAGCGTTTCGCCTTTCGTCCCTCGCGGGGAGTTACCGACCAGAGCGATCTGGCCATTGCGTTCCTCCACCATCGTGGTCGTTGTTGAGCAGGAAACCTTTTCAAACAGTCCCTCGATGTCACCCAGATAACTAAACGACGGCGGAACCTTGTTGATCGCGTTTGTCAGTGATCTGACCGAAAATGCGTCAGATCGGAAAATATCGAGTGCGCCCATAAATTCCCTCCTTAAGTAGTCTGAATACCAAGCATTGCCGGTTCGGGCATAAACTGAATATTGAGAGCTTCAAGCGCGGCTTTAAGCTCGGTTTCGTCCAAATCCGTCCGAATGTTCGCAGGGTCCACGAGCGCGGGACCGCGGACAAGACAGAGAACTTTTTCCGACGTTCCCGGCGCAATGGTCGTATTTGCCAGCGCAATGCAGGTAAACGTATCATCGGTGACTTTCGCGCCCGTTGCCTGAACGTAGGTCTCACCGCAGGTCACGACCGTTTCCGTTCCTCCTTCCGGAACGCTCACGGTCATGGCTTCACGGCAGAACTTGAAATCGGCTTCCCACTTGAGAACATCCGAAATCAGCGGTTTCTTCTCAAAAACATTTGGCATTTTTCACCTCTATTTCTTCTTCTGGAATCTCGACTCCATCTCATCCGCGAGGGACCTTTCCCGGTCAACCATTTCATGCCTTCCGAAAGAGATCCCCTGCATACCTGTATGCTCCATGTAGTCCTGACGCATTCCAGCCTTGAGAATGGCACACGTCTCGTTGAAATCACGGTTCGAGTTGCGTTTCAGACTGAACGAAATATGAGAATCTGAACAGAATCGCGCTTTCATCGCCTGCGACTGTGCCGCGGTAATGTAGCCGTCACGACGCATTCCGTCGATCTTCATCATTCGGTTTTCTTTCATCAGCTGGAAGTCCGCGCCATTCCGGGAAAACCGTTTGCCCTTCTTTTTGCGAGACAACTCTTTGGAATCGTCTTCGTCTTCATCCTCGCCGTCTTCGTCCTCAAACTCCGCGTCCTCCTCGTCATCTTCATCTCCGCCGTTGTCAAAGGCTTTCTCTTCGTCTTCTTCGTCGTCGGAGAACTTTTTCGACTTTTTCTTGGAACGGCGGCTCATTTCCTTTTCGTTCTCTTCTTCCTCATCAAATTCCTTTTCACGGTCTTCGATCTCTTCTTCCGAGAACTTCTTCTTGCGTGCCATAGCTTCCTCCTTTTCAGTTTCACTTGCATTTTCAGTACCCTTGAGTTCACTGAATTTGCGCCAAATCGACTTGTAAACATCAGACGGAGAGGTGAAATCATCCGTAAGCCCCATCTTCGCGATGAGGGCGTCCAGCGTGAATTCGTCAGCGAAATCATTTCTGGGCTTCTCTGATTTCCCTCTGGATCCTTCGTTCTCCTTCACGATGGAGAAGGAGACATCGGAGAACCCTTCCATCCCAGGAACGACCGGATAGTCTGTAAACGCGACGTGCTCGAGGGCAAACCGATAAGAATCTCCGTCGCCGTCAGTCGTTTCGACCGGCGCGTCGATGGAAACATCGGAATGCCGCAGAGCCTCTTTCGCCTCTTTGTCAATAAACTCGATGATACCCCAGAGCGACGTTCCGCCGTCGGCATTTGGCCGGGTCTCGAGATAAACGACACGTCCGCGTTTCTCTTCCGGGTCGTGTGTGTGGCCGATGGGACACGGAACCTCGATGCCTTTGGCCTTTCGAGTATTGAATGAGTCCACCATGCGGGTAAAAAAAGCGTTGTCGATAACGTGCTTTTCACCGTCCGCAACATAATCACCTGTCCGGCAGAGTTCCTTCCACATCATGAGAGACTTGTCGCCGTCCACACCTTCCGGGAGACGCGAAAGCCGCTTTGAGCGCGGATTGCGCAGGTCAAATCGAATCGTTTTGGTCATTTCGCGTTTCTTCTCATCAAGTCTTTCACTGATCTTTCTTTGTCACTCTTCATTTGCGCATATTCGCGCTCCATTTTCTTGCATGCCGCCTCGAAGTCTTTGGCCGCACGAATTGCAGATTCCAGATGAGATGTGATCTTTGTGAGTTCCGGAGGAACACGAACGCCGCGCGAGCGCATAATTTCACCACATCTCTGGAAGCTAGACACACCCGACTTGATGCTTGCAATACCCTGCCCAACAGCCTTGCCAACGTCTAGAGCCACAAGAGCCGAATCGAGTTTGGATATGTCTTCAGCCAATTTTACCAATTCATTGGCCAGAATCGCGTTATCACCAGCGAACGAAACGCCAGACTCCAGACCACGCATGGCATACTTAAGCGGAATTCCCATATTATCTCCTATTTGATTTTCAGACTGGTGCGCAGAATCCTCGCACCTGCGGCAAGTATGAGACGTTTTGCCGTGGTTAAATCTCCGGTTGAGACGATCCGGATCAAATTCGATGGTTTCATTTTATCATATCAAGAACCGCTTGTCAAGTGCTCGCATAGAAATTTTTCTCGTTTTTTAGAAATTTATCGCGTCCAGTATTCCCAAAATTTCGGACAACTGCATAAAAAAGGTCCCAATGCGCCAACATTGGGACCCGCAATGTGTCATAATAGACACCCTCAAATTCTATATATTCTCCCATTAAAATCTACTATTTTTCTTCAAACACTG
>JAFQUP010000032.1 GCA_017408405.1 Thermoguttaceae bacterium | reverse complement strand
GATCTTTCCGGTAAAGACGTGAGTTCCATACGATCCGTTTCGGATGGTGCTGAACGTTCCGTCTGTGAGCGAGATGGGAGCCGCGTAGGTCTGTGTTCCGCCAATGTTGAGCATGAGGGTCCCGCCGCTGAGGATGATGCCTTTGGCGGGAAGGTAATTCATGGACGTGATGTTCAGTTTGCCGGCGGTGATCTCAAATTTTCCGCTGAAATTGGAGAGGGCGGTCGGCGTGAGCGTTGAGCAGTTTCCGGACGCATTATTTGAGGCGGTGAAGGTGAGGACCGTGTTTTCCGTCGTGCCGGTTCCGTTGATGCCGACACTCAGCGCGTTCGTTCCGGTCGTGATCCACTGAAGCGTTCCGCCGTTGGCCGTCACGTCGATCTTTGTGGAGAGGGTGAGGCCTCCGTTTTTCTCAAAAGCGAGCGTTCCGCCGTCGAGCGTGAAGGCGTTTGCCGCGCTTCCGCCTGGATTCTGGATGAGGAGTTTGCCTGCCGAGACTTTCGCGGAGACGTTTGCGCCCAGTCCGGCCCCAGCGAGCGTCTGCGTTCCGGTCCCGGTTTTCGTGAGGTCGAGCTTTCCGGTGAGTTTT
Organism: Thermoguttaceae bacterium; assembly: GCA_017408405.1. GTDB lineage: Bacteria > Planctomycetota > Planctomycetia > Pirellulales > Thermoguttaceae > RGIG3701. Next base: position 22,849 of record JAFQUP010000032.1, on the reverse strand, counting down.
CCCGCGTAGGTCTGATTTCCGGTGAGTTCAAGCGTCAGGGCACTCGGCGTTTCCACGTTGGAGTTGGTCAGGATGGCGTTCGCGGAGTTTCCGGCAAGTCCGGCTGCTTTGCCCGCGTCGGTGAGTCCGGCAAGATCCAGCGTTCCGGTTCCGGTGACGGTGAGGAGTCCGCCTCCGAGTTTGGCTCCGGAAGTCAGTCGGAGCGTGCCTTCATTGACGGTCGTGTTTCCCGTCCGGGTGAATCCCGTACCGGTCAGGATCTGCGTGCCCGTACCGGATTTGGCGAGGTCGATTTTTCCGGTCATTTTTCCGGCGTAGGTGAGCGTTTGGCCGTCCGGAACGCTGAGCGTCAGGGTACTGACGGTGCTTTTGGAGTTTTTGACTTCCACTCCGGAACGTGTCGCGGAGAGACCGGCGATCGGCGTAGAGACGATACTGTGGCCGTAGAGGTCGAGCCAGTGGTTTGCGCCAGCTCCGAAGGAAACGACGCCGGTTCCGAGCGAATTGCTTGCGCGGAGTTCGGCTTTGGTGACCTGATTGAAATTCCCGTTCATGACGTCGCCGATCTGGAGTCCGCCGGAGAAATCATTGGCGGAATTGGCGAAGCAGAAGATCCCCGAATCACCGCCGATGCCGAACTCACCGGTCCCGGTGATCTTTCCGGACCAGATGAGCCGGCTGTTATCGAAACCGACGCGGACAGTGCCGCCTTTTTCGCCCAAAACCAGATCCGTGGAGATTTTCGTGTTCTCATTCCCGATGTTCATCTGCGCGTCATTCATGACGGAGCCGCCGTTGAGAATGATGGAGTTGACTTTCGGCAGGTCGCCGAGCAGACGGATCTTTCCGCCCGTGATCTCTACGTCGCCGGTGAAAGCGGAGTCGGAGCGGATGACGAAAGAGTTCACGTTGCCTGTCCCGGTCGCGTTTGAATTTCCGGCCAGGACGATTTTTCCGCTTCCGGCCAGATTCATGGAGAGGGTCTCAGTGGTCGCGCTCTTGAATTCGACCGTGCCGGTTTCTCCGGCTCCCACGGTGAGCGTCGGAGCGAGCGTTCCGGCTTTCGCTGTGTACTTGAGCGTTCCGCCATTGGAGAGGGTAATGCCGGACGTGGAGGCCAGGCGGCTCACGTTTCCGATGGAGAGGGCACCGCCGGAAATGAACGTCGCGCCCTGGAACGTCTGGTCCGCAGAGATGGTGAGCGTCCCTGCGCCGGTCTTGGTCAGCGTGCTGGAGGCCCCGGAAATGACGCCGGACCAGGTCTGGGAGCCGGTCAGGTCGAACGAGACACTTTCGGCGTAGTTCGCGGAAGCGTTGAAGTTCTCGTCGGTGATCGCGGCGGCGTTCACGATACTTACGGCTGAAACCGGAAGCGTGAGCAGCGCAGCGGCGGAGAGGGCGCGGCGAATGCGCGGATTTTTTCGTGATTTTTTCATGGTATTGGGGGCTGAGAGTTTATTCTACGGATTTTCTGTTTCTATTTTGAATTTTACTTATTTTTGTGTTTGGGTATTTTGGGGTTCCGTTTTTAAGGGAACGGGGTATTTTTGGGGATTAAAGTTGGGAGTTGGCGCGAAACGGGGCGCGTCATTTTTGTTTTTTGGAGGCGCGGAGCCGCCAAATTCCCAGTGATCCGAGGATTAGGAGCAGGAAGGCGGAGGGTTCCGGCACGGCATTGGCGTCCAGGTTGAGGATGAGGGCGTTTTGCGCGGCGAGCCAGTTGAGGTTCCAGTCGTTCCTGAAATCGGGCAAGAGCCAGTTTTCCAGATCCAGGTCGTTTACCGAGCTGAGGTTTTCTGCCGAATCCGCGGGTATGGCGTTTGAGATTTTGAAGGAATCGGAGGTTGAAACGAACGCGTCGGGTCCGAGAATGATTTTGAGGAAACCGTCATTGGCGGAAGATGGGAGTTCGGAGAGAGTGAATCTGCTGAATTCGTCCGAAGAGTCGAAGATTCCGACATTGGCGCCATCCGCGAGTCCCTCGGCAGGGATGAGGGTGAAGGTTTCTGAGGCGGAGGGAACCGCGCCGACTGTGGTTCCGGCAGCGGCGTTGAGTGTGCCGTTTCCGAGAGCGCCGTTGGTGAACCAGAGAGCTCCTTCCTGAAGGTCGATTCCGCCGTTCCAGGAGTTTTCGGAGTTGGTGAGTTCGAGTGAACCCGCGCCGGTTTTTCGCATGACCATTCCCTCAAGTCCGTCGTGGTCCTTAATCCGTGAGGAGATCCGGAGGTCGGGATTTCCAGAGTTGGCGGCCCCGGTATCCTGGATATTCAGGACGGCGTAGTTCAGGTCCATCGCCTTCTCGTTTCTGACGAGCATGAAGGTGCTGACGGAGATTTCTGATCCGGAGCCGTTTCCCGTGACGTTCAGTGTGGGAGCGAACGTAGTGTAGCCGACGCGGTATTCGTTTCCGAAGACATCGGCACCGTCGGTGAGGGTAACTCGGTTGGCGTAGTTGGAGCGCTGAAGCTCAAATCCGGCGTCCTCTCCGATGACGTTCAGGGGGGTTCCCTGAAGGTTCCACGATTCCGCGATGAGGAGTTTTCCGGAGTTGGTGACGGTGATTGGAGTTGCGCCGAGGTTTCCGTACGTTCCGCTGGCGGTGAGTCCGCCGCCGTTGGATTGAAGGACGACTGTTCCTTCGGAGATGAGGAGTCCGTCAAATGCGGTTTCGTTTCCTTTGGAGCGATTGAAAGTGAGCGTTCCGGAACCGACTTTCTCGACTGAGACTCCGGCGGTGATCTGTGCCTTGAATTCGGTGTCTCCGCTTTGGTGGACGGTTCCGTTGGCCGCGGTGACTTCGCCAAGGATGAGTTTCGCGTTTCCGGCGGAGGCGGTGACTTTTCCGTCCCCGGAGATGGATTTTAGTTCGTAGGTTCCGGCTCCGCCAGCGTCAGCGGCGAGGAGGTCGAGAGCGGTCGCGGTGCCGTTGAGGTTAATGTTTCCGAAGCCGGCGGCCTGAGTTCCCGCGAGCTGGAGGGTTCCTTCAGAGATGGTCGCTCCGCGCGTCCAAGAGTTCGCCGCGTTGGAGAGCCGGAGGGTTCCCGCGCCGGTTTTGACGAATGGGATTGCCTGTCCCGTTTCGTAGGCGTAGTCACGGAGCTGACCGGAAATGATGAGGTCCGCGCCGGAGGTATCTCCGGTATCGTTGACGGTGAGATTCCACTGGGAACTTCCGTGAGCGGTCAGCACGATGTCCGCGGCGATTGCGGAGGCAGCGGAACCGGAGACGATGGTGACGGGGTTTTTGCCGGTTCCGTAATTATTTCCGACTCGAAAGCTGTTTCCGTCCGCGTTATGGGTCGAATTGGATTTCGCGGAGATGACGGCCCCGTTTTTGAGAGTCAGGTCGTTCAGGTAGATTTGGGAGACGGTGATCTCAATCGCACCGCCGTCGAGGGTGACAGTGCTTCCTTTGATGGCGAATTCCGCGGACAGTTTGAGTTTCGCGCCGTCATTGACGAGGATCGGGGCGGAGCCGAATCCCTGATCGCCGTATCCGGCCTCACCGGCGATGGTGAAGGTTCCGGCGTTGACGGTGAGGCCTCCGATCTGCCCTGGGGTTCGGGTGAATTCCGCGGTACCGGCACCATCTTTCACGAGCGTAATGTTGGAGGAGATGGTGCCGGTGAAGGTCGCGGAGTGGCTCGCGTCGGTGATTCCAGAGCCGAGGATGAGAGTCGCTCCGGAGCCTTCGGCGGAGACGGCAGCTGCTCCGGAGAGACTTTTGAGGCTGGCGGAGATTCCTTCCGTGAGGACGATGGCGGTTCCATCGGCGGTGGTGACGTGTCCTTTTCCTCCCGCGTTATTCGCGGCGAGGATGACTTTTCCGGCTTCAATGGCGAAACCGGTGACCCAGGAGTTCTCGTTGCTGGTGAGTTTGAGGGTACCTTCCCCGTTTTTTTTCAGGGCAGCCCCCACTTCTCCGGGGTAATCGTAAATGGTTCCGTTGATGGTGAGGTCCACTCCGGAGGCGTCACCGGTGGAGGCGACGTTCACAGTGTACCAGCCGCTTCCGCCTCGAACCATGGTGATTCCGGCATCGACGAATGAGGCGGAGGTACCCTCCACGTTGAGGATTGGGGCATTCACTCCTCCGTAGGAATATCCGACGCGGTAGCTGTTATGGTCGCGATTTCCGGCCCAGCCGTTTTGGGCGGTGACTCTCGCGCCGTTTTTGAGAGTGAGCTGGTTGAGGTAGTTCTGCTCGCCCGTAATGTGGATGACCGCGCCGTCTGCGGTGATCATTCCTCCTCCGACACCGAAATTTTGGGTAATTTCCAATCGGGTATTTGGCGCGAGTGAGACGGCAGTGTTTTTGAGTCCCTGATTGCTGAACTCGCCGGCGGCGACGCGGAGAGTGCCTTCCTGAACGCGGATTGGGGTGGTGCTGGTCTTGATGGCGGTCAGAGTGAGAGTTCCGGCACCGGTTTTGGTGAAGGCACCGTTGAGAGCGGCGGAAGTGGTCAGGGTGCCGTTGGCGACGTTGAAGAAGGCGGAGTCACCGGTGAAGGTGAGGGTTTGCGTGCCGTTGAGAGCGGCGGAATCGGAGTCGGTGAGTCCGTTGAAAGTCAGGGCGGTGAGTGAGACTTCGGTGTCGAGGTTGAGTTCATTTTCATTGGCGGCGGAAATGACCGCGCTGTTTCCGTCGGCCCAATTTTGGTTTGGCGAACCGTTGACGGTCCAGGCGGCGTCTGACCAGTTTCCGGTTCCCTGGCGCGAGTAGTCCGCGGCGTGAATAGAGTCGAGAGGAAAGCCGCCGACTGTCATGACGGAAAACAAAAGGGTGAAAATGTTTGATTTCGCGAATCTCATGATTTGTCCTTCAGAAAAAAGGGATCTGGTTAAAATTCATTTTTAAGGTGAAATAACATTTTGATTTTAGGCGGAATTACGCGTGGTGTCTGTTTCTTCGGCGGGTCCAGCCCAAGCCGAGTCCAACGAGGAGAAGGAACCATGACGCGGGTTCGGGCACGGCGTTGGTTTGGTAGGCGAAAACTCCGCCATTTCCGAGCGCGAGCGCCCAGTTGGAGTTGGTGAGGGCGAAATTCATTTCGTCAAAAGAGCCGAGAACGATCGGAATCATTTCGGAAAAAGTTTCGTCAGTTTTCGGATTAAGGGTAATCAGCGTTCCGTCGAGAGAGTTTCCGTCGGCGAGGGTCAGCTGGTCAAAGCTTTCGTTGGAAAAAAGGTTGAAGATGATTTCACCTTCGAGGAGACTTTCGGGGGAATTGAGGGTGACGGAGGCGGGTTTCGTGTCGTCGAGACCGAGTTTCAAGACGGCATTATCTCGCAGGAAGAGCTGCCCGTTCAGGTTAATTCCGTCGTCGAGAGTGAGAGTACCTTCGTCGATACGGTAAATGGTCTGCTGATTGTCCGTGACGTTTCCGGCGAGTTTCATTTGGCTTGTCTCTCCGCGCATGAGAAGGGTCTGTCCGGGGGCGGAGAAGGAGGTTGGGCTGAGTAGGGTTCCTCCGTCAATGATCAGTCCGTTTTCGTAGGTTCCCCCGGAGAGGGTTTCCTCAGAGTAGGATTTGGCGACGAGGAACTCATTGGCCTGGAAGGTGCCGTTCGCGATGATGAAGGCACCGGCAGAATGGTTTACGGAATTGACGTTTACGTCGCCGAAGAAGTAGAGTTCACCGACTCCGGAGGCGTTGATTGAGTGGTTTCCCGTGATGTTTCCGTTGAGACGCAGAGAGGAACGATAATTCAGGTTATTCGTGGAAAACGCGGTGGGGGCGAAAGTCGCGTTACCTTCGAGCAGGACGTCCCCGTTGAAGACGAGGTGTCCGTTTCCGGCGATAATACCGTTATTGATGGTCATTTGAGTTACGGAGTGCGTGTGAACGTTCGTGCCGGTCCATGAAGTGATGCGTCCGTTGGTGAGAGTGACGAAGACGTCGTTTCCTTCGGAGGCATTGAAGGCGGCGTTTCCTTCGAGTCCGACGACGCCGGTGATTCTGAAATCGGCGTTTTTCACGGGATTCGCGAGGTAAAGGTAATTTGAGTTGGTGACGTTTATCGTCGCTCCGTTCGCGGAATTATTATGGAAAGCGGCGGCGAAACGGGCATTTCCGCCCAAGGTAATTTCCGCGTTTGGCTCAACGTCGAGGAGGAGTCCGGACCAGTAGACGTTTTGGTCATCGCGGGAGTTGGTGATGGTTGCTCCGCTGAGCATCTTGATTGGATATCCGTGCTGCGCGTGCTTTCCGTTGAGATTGAGCGTTCCATTCGCTCCGATGGTGATTTGGCCCTCAAAGGAGTCGAGGGGATTTCCGGAAGCGGATTGAGTGAGAGTTCCTTCCGAAATGATGAGGTTTCCGTTTCCGGTGAGTGCCGCGGCGACGGTGAAGACGGCGGAACCGGTTTTCGTGACGGAGACGCCTTCGGCAATGGAGACGTTTCCCGCGGTGAGTGCCGCGTTGAGGTTGAGGGTTGAGGATTGGGTAACGTTGAGAGTGTCGAGATTGGTTTCGGCGGCAACGTTCAGGATTCCGGCTTCCTGGTTCATGGTGAGGATTCCGATGTCGGCGGAGCCGTTGATAGAGAGGGATTTCATTCCCTTTACTTCCGCGGCGGTGAGTGAGGCGTTTTGTCCGATGGTGAATTTATGGCCGGTGGATTTTCCCTCGACGGCACCGGAAATGATCCACTCGGCGTGGTCGGCGAGAATGATTTCCGAATCGCGCGTGGTGAGCTGGAAGTTTTTCAGAGTGGTGGTTCCTTTGTCTTCCTGCGAGGCCCCGGCGAACGTCCAGACGCCGGTTTGCTCGGTGCCGTCTCCGTTCGCGCCGGGGGTAATTCGGGCGGAATGGACGAGGGTTTTTTCAGCGCCGTTCAGGTCGCCGGTGAGACGGGTGGTTGAGGAGACGCGGAAGTTCGCGCTGTCCTTCTCGAGTATGATGTCTCCGTTGAGGTTGATCGTTCCGGAATAGTCATCAGCGTAGAGATCGACGGTTCCGCCGCGGTAGTAGAGTTTTCCGAAAGAGATGTTCCGCCCGTCGCCCCAGACTTTCATGGTGCCGTTTTCGAGGTAAATGTCTCCGTCTCCGAAACCGGTGACACTGCTTTCGACGGACCAGATTCCTTCCGTGATGTGAAGGGCCTTGAGATTGGTAATGTTCGTCTTGACGACGATTTCCGCGGCTCCGGTTTTGAAGATTTCGTATCCTCCGGCGTCGACGCCGACTTCAAGACAGTATCGATTCGGGGCGTTAAGGGTCAAATTTCCTCCCATCGTGATTGAACCGAGGCCGTTTTGCGTGTTTTGCTTCGATGAAGTGATCACGGCGTCGCCGGTCGTGACGATTTCCGCGGGTCGGAGGTAGGTGCCGTTGAAGTCAAAGGAGGTTCCTTCTCCCAAGACGATCCTGGCTCCGGATCCCAAGGTATTTTGCGCGTAATTTGAGGCGAATTTCATCGTTCCCGCGGTGAGGTTGAGGGTACCGGAGAATTTGTCCGCGCTGTTGAGCGTGACGTTCAGGGTTTCGCCGGCAGTGCCCCAGGAGTAACCCGAATTATTCGCGCTGGTGAGCGTGACGTCGGCGGCGTGAAGAGAGGTTGAGAGGGCCGGAGCCGTTAAAGCCGCGGAAAAGGCCAAAGCGGAAAGGAGGGCATGGAAATTTTTCGTTCCGGATTTTTCGTCGCGCGTGAGTCGGGAATGGGATACTGTCTGCTGAATGGAAAACATTTTCAAAAACCTTTAAGTGACCTGAAAGTTTAAATTTCACCATATCTGAATATTTATTTTACTCCAAGTTGGAAAATTTTTTGTCTCAAAAAGCAAAAAAAACAGAAAAAAATAAAAAAATTTAGTGAATAGGCAGTGAAAATGGATGAATTGAGTAAAGGCGATGGGTGTTTTGGAAAAAATCGGAAAAACGTGTCGCGGATATTTTCGAGAAAATCCATGAGGGAGGAGGAATATTTTCCAGCATGGGGGCGGCATCGCCAAATTCGACGAAATCTCAGAAAAAGGTTCCGCTGCGGCCGGTTCGGAGATGGCGTCAATGAGAATTTGGCGTTCTTCGGTGACGGCGGCTTGGCGGTCAAAGAGATTTCCAGGTTGAGCTAATCGGCAAAATTCTTGAGAGAAGCACTATCTGTGAGCGAAATCTCAAGGACGAGAGAGGCCATGTCGTTCTCGCGGCTGGTTTAGCTTTTTGGGGCGGATGGTTCATGGGTTCGCGGCTGGTTTAGCGTCTTTTCGCGGACGGTCTGAAGGAGGCGCGAATCGTTGGAGTTGGTGAAACTGATCGTTTTCGCGTTGGGGGAGATTGAGGCGGAGCGTTCGAGGGGAAGGGAGAGTTGAAGATTGAAACGCGGGAGAGATTCAGGAAGTGAGGCAGCCTGCTGGGTCTCAAGGTCATTCGACACCTTCGCACAGAAAAATACTCAACGTATTGAATAGTTCTTCCGGGGAAAAGCGAGGAAAAAAGTCAAATTCTCTATTGACTCAAGGCAGCAGACTGCCTTGCTAAGGATTCGGCTAAACGAAATTTCGTGAAACTCCCAAATTCGTTTCAAGAAATAAAAAATGGGAGTGCACCACACGTATCCCGGGATGAAGGCCTTCGACAGCCTGCCAGAATAGACACGCACAGGACTCCCTAAGGAGCACCATACGCTTAATTCTGGCATGAAGGTGAAATTTAACGTGCGTACCATCACACGTCCTCGGCTTTTCAAGTGAAAAGCAGGAATCTTCTCATCGCTGGACATAGAGAGAAGTGTCGAAGTTTTCATCCCGTCAAGCGATATTGGACTAAAAATCCTACTAAAACATAGTATAGCGTAAAGAAATTAAATGTCAAGAGTTTTTCGCGGGAAATGTTGAAAATAATTTCAAAAAAGTTCTCAAACTCGTGACACAGGATTTTGAGGATTTATTTCAGATTGGAAAGAATTCATTCCGAAATGGAATTCGGAGTCACTTTTTTTCGCGACTCGCTTCATTTTTGAGGGCGTCATTTTGGTTTTCGGGAATATCTTCCGCGTCGAGAACGCGAAAACCGTTTTCCGCGAGTGCCTGGGCGAGAGCGCCCTGCCCGTCGATGAGTTTTCCAGAAAAAGACCCATCGTAAATCTGATGAACGCCGCAGGTTGGGCTTCTGGATTTGAGGATGGCCAAATCGATCCGCTCCTTTTTCGCGATTTCGAGCGCCATTTGAACTCCGGTCCGCACTTCGTCGTCGACATCCTGTCCGTTAATATCGACAAAGCGTCCATTTTTTATTTCGATGGCGAGTCTTGGAATCGATCGGCCTCCCATGACTTCGGGGCAAACCTGAATGACATTGTGTCCCTTGACGAAATCAGCGATATGCTGTCGAAAATTATTTTTTCCGTCGTATTTGCAGTTCGTTCCCATCAGGCAGGCACTGACCAAAATTTTCATGTTTTTCTCCGGGCTAAATCGTGATCCAGAAAGGAATTTTCTGGAAATTAAGGAATTTTCTGGAAATTTCAGGTTAAAATTACCTTTCATCTTCCGGGGAAATTTCGAGACAGAGGGGATTTTCACGACGCCGGGAGCGTCAATGACGGGCCAGGCGACTCGGGTTTCCGATTGGCAGAGGCCGATTTTTTCGAACGGGATTTTCTCGAAACTGATTTTCAGGGCGGGAGATGAAATCGAGTTTCATTCAATTTTAACCCATCGCGATTTGAAAGTCAATGGGGATTTCTGTTCCGTTTTTTGGAAATCGTTCAGAAGAAACCCGCGGCTTTGGCTGCCTCTTTTGGGAAGTCCAGCCCAAGGTGAGTCCTGCCCTCCCAAAGCGTTCGTTCGCGCGCTTGAGAGGGTGAAGGTCAGACGGGAGGATTTGGCTGCCGCGGGGAAAGAGGTCAATTACGCGGGATTAAGGCGTTTCGGGCTTCAGGTCCTTTTCGCTTTCCTGGAGTTCGTCGAGCAAACCCTCGGGGTTTTTCTCCAGTTCTTCGAGTAAATGGGCATTTTTCTCCAAATCGTCAAGCAAACGCTCGATTTCCTTCTCCAGCTCGTCAGTATTGATCTGGTCGGCCATGATTTTCGTTTCTTCCATGATCTGGTTCTGTCGATCGAGATATTCCTTCGCGGTAAGCTCCGTAGAGATATTCTCACAGAGGGTAATTCCGTTTTCATGAATAAACTGTCGGCAGTTTTTTCCGGTTTCCTTCGGCGCGGTAGTGAGCAGCTCCAAATGCGCGCACCAGCAGCAGTCAAGATAATTGAGAGCGTTTCGCAAGGAAAAAATGCCCATTTCTTTCCAGTAGGGGATCATTATTTCGCTAACCGCGAGGCTTTGCGCGCTGAGCTTTAGGCTTTGAAGAGCCGTTTCCCACCGCGTGACGAGGGCTGGGTAAACCATTGAGTAGTAGGCGAGGTATTCCTCAACGGGAGCGTCGTTTTTTCTGAGGACATCGATCATTTCCTGATTTGGCGCGGGAATTTCCTTTTTCATGTGATTCTGCCAGAACGTAATATGCGAATCGAGTTCAGAAACGAAATCATCGACCAGCCATTTTCTTTTTAGCGGTTCCTTGGAGTACCTTTCGATTAACTCGTCCCACTTTTTCAGCAGGTCTTCCGCCGTGGGAATCATGATGTTCTGGAAAGTAAGAAATTGGACTTCCATCTCTTTGGAGAGCTGCGTTGAAACGGAAACGTACTCCTGGAGAGCGGCTTTTTTGGCGATACTGCGTTCCTTTTCTTTTTGGAAATTGAAGCTGACGAGAAACGCGACGGCAAAAAGAGCCAGAATGGCGAGGGAAATCCATGGCCAGAGATTTCTTTTTTTGGCAAGCGCCTCAATGAAATCGGAATTGGAGGCGAATCTTTTTTCCGGGTCCGGGTCCATCGCTTTGGCGAGAATGGCTCTCTCGGCTCTTGGGAGCAGCGAAAGATCGGGGGTTTTCATTATTTCCCGGAGAGCCTCCTCAGAGATTTCGGGCTGCTCCGGAATTTCTTCCGATCGGGCATTTTTTTTCGGTATGGAGGCGATTTTAATCGTTTCGAGCTTGGCGATGGGGTTTTCTTCCAGCTTTTCGCGCTCGGCGATGGTTTTTTCCTTTTTCGGGAAAAGTTCCGCGACAGGGTACGGCAATTTTCCGGTTCGGAGATAGTACCAGCTTACGGCGAGAGAAAACTGGTCGGAATGAACGGAGATTTTCCCATCCAAACGTTCTGGCGCGCCAAAACCCGGAGTAAGTGGAGTTGGGAGCTGCTGGGAGACGAGGCAGACGGAGCCGAAATCGCCGAGCTGAGCGCTTCCGTTGGTGACGAAGATATTCCCGGGTTTCACGTCACCGTGCATTACGGCGGGTCTTTCGGGGTTTTCCGGATGATTCAGGCAGTCCAAAGCGGCCGCGACATCCCTGAAGTACGGAAGCAGTTCCGAAATGGAGCGTCCGGAGAAAGAGGCTTCACCGGAATGACCGGAGGCCGAAATGCCGAGGGCGCAGGGTAAATCGGAGTCGGAAAGCGCCATTTGGTAAATCGTGTAGCCGGATTGGTTTTTGCCCAGATTGCCGTAATTGGGACGAGGTTCGCGTGCTTGATGTTTTTGATGATTCTTAATGCCTCCAGCTCGGAGCGTTTGGGAGTTGAGGCGGAGATTTTGCGCGAATTCCCACTCTTTTGCTCAGGAGAATAACGGTTTTCTTTTTTGAGAAATTTTAGCGCGACCGCGACACCGCCGGGAGCTTCTGCTTCCCAAACCGATCCGAATCCGCCGGATCCAATTGGTTTCTTTAATCGACAGTTTGGAATTGGCGAACTGTTTACTTCAAGTTTGGTGTCAACCGCGGGAATTCCGAGAAATTCCATCATTTGGTCGGGAACCATGAGAAATTCTTTGATTTCATCGTAGAGAACTCTCTGCTCCTCGCGCGTCATGCTGCCGGCAATCTCATCTCCGCGAATGAATGCGCTGAGTTTGAGCTTAAGTTTTTGGATGAATTGGTCCCATTGCCCGTCTTCCTCCATGAAGAGCGTGCGCACGTACTCTTCCCAGTCCTCGAGAAAGACTTTTTTGGCGTAAATTCTCCATTTTTCGAGTCCGTCCTGAATTTTCTGATTTTCCTGATTTTCCGTTTCGTAACTCATGATTTCTCCTGATGATCAAGTTGAATGTTTTTGAGTGAATTGAACAAATTGGCGTTGCGCTGATTTCCGAGCGCGTCATCCTGAAAAGAGACGCGGACTCGGCCATTAATACTTTAAAGAGAAAATCTCCTTTTTGATCGTTCGATAAAATTGAAAAAAAAAGTCAAAATTGAATTTCGAGAGCCATTCAAACTTCCCCAACTCCTGCCGCGCCAGAGACTTAGTCTTCCCAAAATTTTTTCTTTCTGGAAGTCAATTTTTGGGGAAGGTTTTGGGGGAAGGTTCCTTTTGCCGGAAGTTCTCTCGTGATTTTCGCGTGACGTCATTTTCCCAAGGAAAAACTTTCAGTAAATCCCTGAACGTCGTTTTCTCAGGCGGAAATTTTCAACGGAAACGCGTTGCGGATTCCACGGGAAAAACGCGGAAAAGGGATTGGTGAGAATGCTGAAACGACGCGCGAGCGGCTTTTGGGAGTTTCCGATTCCCGTTTCGCGCTTTTTTCCGACTCCTTAAGCCTCGTCTTGGGGAGAGTATTCCGCCGTTTCAAAATCGATTTCCTCAAGGAGCAGCCCAAGTAAATCGTACGGGATATTGAAGACGTGGGTTTCGGTGAGATTTTCCGTTTTTCGCTCCACGACCAGTTCGCAGTCGTACGCCAAGTCGGGGCGTTCATCATTGGTTTTGACGAGTTTCTCAAGATGAATCGCCAAATCAAAATCGTCATGGTAGATGAAATGATTGAACGAAAGGACGATATCGCCGGGCAAAAGCAGGATTCCTTTTTCTTTCAGAGTGTTTTCCGCGCTCACGTTTAAAATTCTGGGGCGTGTTCCGTACTCCAAAACGCAGTCTTTCGAATTCATGTACCTGGTAATGATTTTTTTCGCTTTTCGCCAGAGATTCGCGATGGTATCAGGGGTCATTCCGTACGCGTCGCCAATGTCCGAGTAAGATTCCTGGAGGAAAATCCTTCTTTCACAGAGTATCTTGAGAGTCAACGGCGAATCGCTCCGGCACGGTTCCTGCGGCAGATGACCAATCGCGTCAAAAAAACATTCCAGTTTATCCAGGTACTCGTTATCGTTCTGTTTTGCCGGCAGAGTATCAAGCGGCGACAGTTCGCCCTCATCATTTTTCGAGTTGCCGGAAAGACTGACGAAATTTCGTTCATTCTTCAATTTTCGGATGATTTCCAGAATGGCGAAACGGATATTATTGGCGAAAAGCGCGAAAAGGTGCGTTTTGTTTTCAACCTGAACTTCCGGGTGACGCACGAGATACGCTTCAAGCGATTCATAGGCACTGAGAAACACGTCGCTAGCCTCAATCCCAAAATTTCGCATTTCGTCGCGTCTTATTTTGCCGATCATCATGGCGCGTGACTGCTCATACCACGTTTCGCAGAAGTAGGAAACAATCAATTTCAGCGCGTCTTTTCTGTTTTCAGGAGTTCGCGTTTCCAGTTTTCGCAAAAGTGTTACGGTCGTGAAGGACGGCATGAGTCTCTCCTTTGGGCAAATCGGGGTTTTGGTAAATTGAACTTTGGGTAAATCGGGTCTGGGATAAATTGAACTTTAAGTAAATTGAATTTTGAGTAAATTGGGGGATTGGGTAAATTGGGGGCAAATTGAGCTTTGATGGCTTGGAAAGTTTCCTGAACGGGCTGGCTGAAAAATTTTGTGAAGTGTCCTAAACTCAAGGCGTTTTTTTCAGGTCAAAAATAGTTTTCGGAAATTCCCGCGCGGAAGATTCAGGATTCGGTTCGGCGCATGACCAGCACGTCGAAAATCTGTTCACGGCGAACCCGGCGAACGATAAAGAGCCAGTCGTAAAGGAGGATTTTGTGATTCGCGCGCGGAATCGCTCCAATTTCATCCAGAAGCCATCGTGAAAGGTTTGGAAAAGCCTCCATTTTCTCCTCGGAAAGCGGAATTTCCAGAGTTTCGCAGACAGTTCTGACCGGTACGCCGCCGCCGAAAGTGAAAACGCCGTACCCCGTCCGCGTTTGATGGGTCGGAAGGAGGGACTCGAATTCATCCCTCAAGTCATCGTTGAGTAAATCCTCAAGGAGATCCTCGACCGTAATCAGTCCCAGGGTCCGTTCGCTGAAATCCTGAACGATGAGGACATGAGCGCGTTCTTTAACGAAAAGCTTCAGGAGCGTATTCAGCGGCGTTCCTTCCTGGACAAAATGAACGTCGCGGCGAAATGCGTTCATGGAGAAATCCGGGCCGGTAAGGAAACCGGAAAGTCCTGAATTTTTCGAGTAGGGAAAGAGTTCCTTGATGTTCAGGTACCCAACGATCGAATCGGGAGAATCAGGTTTCTCCATGATCGGGAAACGGGTATGGGGATCCTCCGAAATGGTCTCCAGAATACTTTCCGGCGTCTGGTCCATTGAGAGAAACGTGATCTGGTCGACGGGAACCATGACTTCGCGGGCGGTTTTCTGACGCAAGGCGGCGCCGTTTTCCATGATGTTGACCTGAAGAGTGTCGAGCAGTTCTCTGCTTTTTCCCACTTTCACTAAGGCGGAAAGTTCATCAAGAGGCGAAATTGGCGCTGCTTCTCCCGTCTCAAAAGGACGATTGACAAAATGAACGAACCAGATTACGGGGCGAAAAATCAGAATCATCAGTGCCAGAGGCGTCGTCACGCACGAGGCGACGGCGGTATTGAAACGGACACCGAGATTTTTGGGAAGGATCTCGGTGAACTGGAGCATCGCGTAAGTGAACAGAATGGAAAAGAGCGTCATCCACCAGCTGTCGCCTGAACAGATTTTCGAAAGCTCCGCTCCGGCTATCGTCGCGCCGACGGTATGCGCCGAAGTGTTCAGAATGAGAATGGCGGAAATGGGCGTGTCGACCTTTTCGCGGTATTTGCGCCAAATTCGGGCACGCGCGGGATTTTTTCGGGCCATATTCTCAATCTGTCCCGGCGTCAGGCTCAAGAGTGCCGCCTCGCAAAGTGAACAAAAAAATGAGCAGCCCAGCGCGATTGACAGACTTAAGAAAAAAATGGACCACATTTAACTGGTTCTCCCTGAAATGCCGAATCTTTAAAGGAAAGTTTTTCGTTTGAGAGACGATTGGGAAAATCTCTTAACCCGCTTAGTATACCAAATTTCCACGAGAACCGCAAGGGGGGGGAAACTGCTCTGAAGCGTGACGGGTTGACAAAATTTCAATCTCTGGTAAAATGAGGTAAATTTCATCGGGAAAATCCTGGTGAAAAGCAGCCTGTTCAATGGAGTTTGCGGAATGGAGAAAACGAATCCCTCATGAAAGCGAAAAGTTTGACCAGACGCAGACGCTGGATTCTCTTTCTTTTGGGATTGATTATCAGCGGTTTCGGCGTCGCGTTCAGTACGCGGGCCGGCCTGGGAACGAGTCCGATTTCCAGCGTGCCGTTCGTTTTGAGTTTCATCTGCCCGTTCTCTTTCGGCATGCTGACGTTCGCGGTGAATCTCCTTTTTGTTTCAGGGCAGATCCTGATCCGGAAACGTGAGTTTGAACTTTTCCAGCTCCTTCAGATTCCCATGCTTTTTATTTTCGGAGTCTGCATTGATTTGGGAATGTTCATTTCCGAGCCGTTTTTGCTCCATGATTTTCTTCTGAACGCCGCGCCGGCTTCCGAGTGGAGTTTCGCGGTTTACGCCAGCCGACACGCGGAACTGCTTTTCGGCTGTCTCGTTCTCGCGTCCGGGATCGTCCTTCAGCTTGAAGCGAACACGCTGCTTTTACCCGGTGACGCTCTCGTGAAAGACTTTTGCGGAAAGTACGGATTTGAGTTCAGCAAAATCAAAATGAGTCTTGAGTCACTGTTGGTGATTTCCTCGCTGATTCTCTGCCTTACCTCACTTCACGAATTGCGCGGCATCCGTGAGGGGACCTTTCTCGCCATTCTCTATGTCGGAACGACGATTCGCCTCATTCGGGGACGGATTAGGAAACGAACGTTGGCCGACTGCCCTGCCCGCCTTTCAAAAAGGAAGAAAAAATGAAACGATTAAGCCGAAAAGTTTATTTTTGTCTCGCCTCCGCGCTTTTCGCGGGCGCCAGCGCGCTTTATGGTCTGGAAATTCCGCGGACGGAATGGAACGAACTCTTTCCCGGAATTGAGCACGCGCGTTTCACGGTGCCTGAACCCCTTCTGAACGTTAACGTTCTGCGGATTCAAACCGACACGCCGGGGCTTTCTTTTTACTCCACGGGACCCGCTCCAAATCATGAGGCGGATAAAGTCGAGACGGACCGTCGGACGGTGCCTGATTTTCTGCTTGAAAACGATCTTGCCGTAGCGGTCAACGCCAATTTTTACTCTCCGTTCAATCACAGAACGAGAATATCCCGCGGTCCGTCGAACGTGAAGGGGCTGGCGATTTCCGACGGCTTTCTCGTTTCGCCTCCGGCAGCGGGTTGCGCGTCTTTTCTGGTCCGGAAAGACGGCCGATGCGAAATTCGCCCGACCGGAGCGGATGAGAAGTTCGAAAACGTGGCGCAGGCGGTTTCAGGGTCCGTCATGCTGCTTGAAGACGGGAAAACGCTGCCCCAAAAAAATCACGACCGACACCCGAGAACACTCGCCGGAGTGTCCGCGGATGGAAAAACCGTCTGGTTCGTCACGATCGACGGACGACAGCCTGGATTCAGTGACGGCGCGACGTTTACCGAGTGCGCGGAGATCCTTCAAAAACTCGGCGCGGATGACGGCGTGAACTTTGACGGCGGCGGTTCCACCACGATGGTTTGCCGGGAAAAAGACGGTACCGCGCGAGTGATGAACCGGCCTGTCGGACTTGGTAAACCGGGAACGTTGCGCCATAACGGAAACGGAATCGGAATCCTCCTCGCGCCTGAAAAAAAGGAATGAGACGCGAAAAATCATGGAGAGTTCGGGACGCGAAAGGCTTTTTCCCAAACTCTCCATGACTCTTGATGTTCGATGAGCCGTGACGGTCGATGAGCCGTGAACGTTCCGCCGTTTTTAACTCGCGATTTTTAAGCGGAACGCTTTTCTTTTCGTTAAAAATTGATCTGCCACATCCACTCAAAAGCGTGGGCGCGTCCTTTTTCTCCGCCAGGATTTCCGTCGCGGTAGTCGGTCATGACGTACGCGTACATTATGCCGGAGCGGAAGTAATTCGTGAAATCATAGACGAAATTGGTATAGTACATTCCGTTTTTCTCAATGGGCGCGGCTTCCATGTCCGAATTGTGGGGGTCATCGATTCCCAAACCAACCGCGTACTGGAGTTTGTCGGTGATTTTCCAGACGATTTCACCCCAGCCGCCGGTCGTGTGGATGCTCTTTCTCGTTCCGGTTTTTGTGGTCGGATCGTAGTCGATGTTCTGGAACGCTCCTCCGAAGAAACCGGCCATGCTTTGACCGTGGAAAAACTCGCCGCGTACCGAGAGCCGGTCGGTAATTGGGTAAACCAGGTCAAAGTTGGCGGACCAGCTGTCGACCGAGGAGGTTTTTCCCGGAAAATTGTAGCGCTGTTCGCCGACGTGTCCAGAAAATCCGAACTGGATAGGCGTCTTGACGTTCGGTCGGGCAATGGTCCAGCCGATTCGGCTCTGAATCGTCGGGTAAGCTCCCGGCGCGTCGTAGGCGCTGAAATCCCCGCCGCAGACCATTGAAAGAGCGGTCGTGACTTCCATTCGGACGTTCTGGTCCGGGTAGTAGTAGCGCGTGAAACTGGCCATTGGGTTTCGGTAGCCCGGATTTCCCAGCGCGTAAAGCGCGTTATAGTCGAACATATTGCTGTAGAGCGGAAGAATGACGTCTTTGGTTTGCCCGAAAAGGAATTTGAAATCGTCATTGCTCAGCTGCCAGTAGGCTTCACGAAGCTGGAGCGCGCCTTTGTTTTCGGAGTTGGTCTGGTTAATGAAGTCCACTTCCACGACACCGGATGATTTAATTGAACCGCAGCAGAGATCCGGCCCCGCGATATTCAGCCCCAATCTTGAGGTGCGCGCCTGAACGTTGAATGAGGTTTGCCCGTACGAATCGTTCGGGAGGACGGTACTCAAAATGTCTCCCGCCTGCATTCTGGAAGAAGTCACGAGCATCGACGCCCAGATTCGTCCGTAGGGAGTGATCTTCATTGGACCAACCCGCCACGCGTTGTCTTTGATGTGCTTCTCGATATATTCGTTAACTTCCTGACGGGTCATGACTTCTTTTTGGCTCCGCGCGTCTGAAACGCCCACGGAAGGTGTCTGCGGCGCGGAAGGTGTCTCTGAATCCGAAAGGACGGATGGGGCCGGGACTGCCGAGGCCGAAGGGGACACGGCAGATCGCGCTGCCGACGGCTGAACCATCGATTTTTCCTTATTCAAACGCGCCACTTCCGCGCGAAGCTGACGCGTTTCCGCCTCGAGCCGCTCGAAACGTTCCATCATTTCAGGAGTAATTCGCGCCGACGCGCCGGGAGAATCCAGAGCGGGAGAATCCAGAGTGGGCGCGGGCTGGGCTGGGGATGAAGAGACCGGAGAGTCCAAAACGGGTGAATCCAACGCGGTGGCGGAGGAAATTTCCGGGATTTCCAAATCGTTACCCGTCGCGGGAATCGCTTCCTGATTCGCTGGCGGATTCTCATCGGCGGTTTGGAGCGTCTGTTTTTTCTGTTCCGCGGAGTGTGCCGCGGTCTCAATCGCCTCCGGTACCGTATCGAGGAGTTCCGGCGCGTTTCGCGGCGTATTTTCCGGAATCGGCGGGAGTTCTTCCATCAGCTCCGGCGCGAGAAGTGTGTCTTGAGCGTAAAGAGGCGCGTTAAAAGAAGCAATTCCTCCGAGCGCGGCAGCCAAAAGCCCCGTCGTCAAAACGTAATTCGGAATTTTCTTGATCGCTCTGTTCATTTTTTGAACCTGTTTCTGGTAGTGGACATTAGTTTCTGATGCTTTTGTGTCTATCGGCCGTCAAAAGCGAAAAAATTAGAATAATCGAAATAAAGCTGAAATTTTATCTAATTTGTTTATGTTCAGCGAGCGGTAAGGTTTTCGCTTGCGAATTATTTCTCGCGGCGGCAGACGGAGTGACGGAAATCGGGTGAGGTTTTCCTCCCGAACGTTTTCGCGAGCTGTTTTTTGATTCAGGTTAAAAATTGATTTGCCGCATCCATTCGAAAGCGTGCGTTCGCGCTTTCATTCTTCCCGGCTCAAGATTTCGATAATCCGCGTCAAAGTAGGCGTAAAGGAGTCCAGATTTGAGGAATTTCGTGACATCGTAGACCAAATTCGTGTAGTAGATCGCGCTTCTTTCAATGTTCGCGCCTTTTAAGTCGGAATCGCGCGGGTCATCGATCCCCATTCCGATGGAGTATTGGAGCTTGTCGGTGACTTTCCCGACGATTTCTCCCCATCCTCCGGAGGCATGAATGCCTTTTCGCGTTCCATTTCCAGCGGTCGGCGCGTAGTCAATGCTTTGAAAGATCCCGCCGTAAAAACCGGCCAGGCTTTGTCCGGTGAAGAGTTCTCCGCGCAGGGCGAGGCGGTTGGTGATTGGGAGAGAAAGGTCAAAATTAGCCGACCAGCTGCTGACGGACGAATTCTCGCCGGGAAAATAGTACCTTTGTTCCCCAATGTGTCCGGAAAACCGAACTTGACAGGGTCATTGAGACAGGGGCGGGCAATGCTCCATCCGAGTCGGGCCTGAATGGTCGGGTAAGATCCCGGGAGCGTCGAAGGAGGTGAAATCGCTGCCGCAGATCATCGAAAGTCCCATGGCTGTCTCCGCGCGAACATTTTGATTTGGGTAGAAATAGCGGGTGAGATTCGCGGCGGGGTGGCGGTAGCCGAGGTTTCCGAAACCGTAGAGGGCGTTGTCGTCGATGAGAGTACTGTTGAGCGGTGAGGCGAGATCTTTCGTCTGGCCAAAAACAAATTTGAAGTCCTCCGATTCGAGCTGCCCAAAGGCCTGACGAAAGAGGAGCGCGCCTTTATTTTCGGAGTTTGCCGAGTTATTGAAGTCAAACTCCACCACGCCTGAGGAGCGCGCGCCGCCGAAGTACTCCAGGTCCGGGCCGCCAATGTTCACGCCGAGTCTTGAGGTCCGCGCCTGAATGTTGAATGCCGGATCGCCGTTTTCCTCGCCGGTCAGCGGCGTTCCCAAAAGGGTACTGCTGGAGGTTTTGGAAGAAGTGACGAGCATCGAGGCCCAAAGGCGTCCGTAGGGGACCACCCGCATTGGACCAAGACGCCACGCGTGGTCTTTCACCTGCTTCCGGATCGTTTCGCTGATTTCCTGCCGAGTCCTGGTTTCGCGGGCTGAAAGTGAGTCGGAGGCCGGGGAAGTTTGAGCGGGTTTCGGCGTGTTGACTTCCTGCGCGAGAGCTTTTTCCCGCTTTAAACGCGCGACACGTCACGAAGCCGACTCGTTTCCGCCTCAAGCCGCTCAAAACGCTCAAGCATTTCGGGCGTGATTTTCCCCGAAGGCTCTTCCGCGGCGGAATGTTCGGCTTCGTTAAGCTGAAAATTTCCTGTTCCCTCCGTTTGGGCGGGAGTCGGGAGGGAATCGACGGTTTCCGCGTTGGTTTCCGCCGGGAAATCATCTGCCGGAAAAAAACTGTCAACGGCAAAGGTCAATGGAGCAAAAAGCGCGATGAAGGACAAAACGGCAAATGCTCGCGCCGCCGGACGACACGCTGAAATCCGGAAAACGATTCTGTTCATGATCTGAAACTATTTCTGGTGGACAAATGATTCAAGTTAGTCAAATCATCGGCAGGAAATATTGGATTATTTAGCCTGGCTGGAATTTTCTTTTTAATTAGAAAAGTTTTTTTGGCTGGGAAGGTTTCGCTATTTTGCGCAAAATGCTTCTTTTTGAGAGAAAATGTCAAGAGACGGTAAGATTTTAGTTTGAGATTCCTATCGAGAGATCGCGCCATGAAAAAACGCGGGCGATTAAGATCGGCATACTTTTTTCACCCGCGTTTGATGATTTTTTATCGTTAAATGTATTCGGCGTAAAGTTTTTCTTTGAGATGAAAAAACCTCCAGGCGAAGATCAGTCCGAAAATGGCGAAGAGGGCGGCATAGAGCAGGAAAGCGGGATGCCAGCACATATTTCCTGCGGCGTCGTTCAGGGGGGTCAAAAGGTCATGTCCGCGGGTGATGACCAGCCTGAGTCCCTCGAGAAGCGGTGCTGCGGGATTGAGCATCATGACGGTTCCGAGCGTTCCTCCAATCTGATTCACCTCGAAAAAAACGGGCGTGAAAAAGATTCCGAAACTGGTAAAGACCGAAAGGAGATATTTGATGTCACGGTAAAAGACCATGGCGCAGCTCAAAAAAAGTCCGATAGCCAGCGCGAGTGAAATGAGCAGCAGGGTCAGGACGGGCACCCAGAGCAGGTTCAGTGTCCAGCAAATCGCGCCAATTGAAGCGAGCAGAACGAACAGAACGGTACTTCCGATGAAAGTATCGAACATTTGGACGCACATTCCGGCAATGAGAATGGTTTCGCGCGGGAAATAGATTTTGGTAATGAGATTAATGTTTCCCAAAAGCGAATTCGCGCCGTTATTCAAGATACCGAGGAAGAGTGACCAGCCCATTGCCTTGACCGCCATATTGGTGAAAGCCTCGGTATTCAGGGGCTGCCCGGAGATGGTGGCCATGACGTATTTCAGGACCGAGCCGCTGACAATGACCATGACGGGGATAAAAAGCGCCCAGAAAAAGCCC
The DNA here is from genome assembly GCA_017408405.1 of Thermoguttaceae bacterium. Taxonomy (GTDB): domain Bacteria; phylum Planctomycetota; class Planctomycetia; order Pirellulales; family Thermoguttaceae; genus RGIG3701. The sequence continues at coordinate 1,069 of JAFQUP010000032.1, read as the reverse complement.
ATGACCGCCTGTTTGTAGCGGAGTCGAATATCGCGCAGGAGCATTTGCCAGAGAAGCTCGCGATAACCGAATATTTCCGTAAACATCCAAATCCAATCTCGAAAACCGGGATTGGAATCCTCTGCCCGACGCGGGTCCTGACTGAGCGTATCGTTTGTCATCGTGTTCAGATAAAAAATCGCAAAAGGTGAAAAAGAGCGGAGCGAAAGGGAGTGGAAAATTCCCTCCGCCTCTGGGATGCCCCTCACCCGAAGCACGCGGCAGGGGTGAGGAGAGGGGTTTGCCGGGATTACTCCTCAAGCAGCTTGATGAAGACGCCGCCGACGACACTGCGTCCGGTGAAACCGCGGCGTTTCGCGGTGCTGGTGAAGTACCAGTCGGTCATCGGAACACGCGGTTCCGTGTGGTCAACGAAGCGGTAAACCGGTTCCATGACCGCGTCGAAACCTTCACGGGAATCAGCGAGCGTCGCCGTCCAGACTTCCCAGTCGAGTTTCGTGTAGTCCGACCGATTGTCGAGCGGCAGCCCGAACTCGTTCGTGACCGACGGATAGTATTTCAGCTCCGTTTCGGCGATTTTTTTGGGGAAGAGGTTCAGGTTCAGGAGTTTGTCCCAGACCAGATTGTACTTCTGGCTCCACGTGTCCGGTTTGTCGAAGGCGAGTCGGTAATGGTCGCCGTCATTCGCCATTTTCTCCCACATTTGGGCAAACTCTTCCGCCTTGGCGCGGAATTTCTGCGCTTCCTCGTTCAGGCCCTGCATTTTGCAGAGTTCGGCGTAGCAGGCGAGCGCGACGATCGCTTTGATCGACAGATTGCAGTTATGCGCGAGATGTCCGGCGAAGTCGTCGGTGCAGAGCTGATTTTCCGGGTCAAGCCCCTTCTCGAGCAGATACTCCGCCCACTGACGGATCGTCGGCCAGTAGCGCGAAACGTAGTCAGTGTTCCCGTCCTTTTTCGACGCGATGTAGAGCAGGATCAGCATGTTTCCGGATTCCTCGACCGGCATCTGACGGTCTTCCGTTCTCTCGCCGCCGCCATAGTATTGCGCGTTCATGACCGGGTACTG
>JAFQUP010000003.1 GCA_017408405.1 Thermoguttaceae bacterium | reverse complement strand
TTTTTTTTTTTTTTTTTTTTGATAAAATTTCAGGTTTTTTTTAAGATCAATCGTTAATATGAATGGAGATGTTCAAAAGTAGGTAACACGAGTGTTTCGCATGGTAAACTCATGACAGAAGAACAAAAAAAAGAAATGATGGCTCATATCCAGCAATCTGAATATGAGGCTATTCGCGTTTACTGTTTTCGTTTAGTGCATGATTATGCACTTGCGGAAGAATTTACTCAGGAAACGTTTTTGCGTTTCCTGGAATATATTAATCAAAAAGAGGTTCAAAACCGTCGGGCCTGGCTTTATCGGACATCGCGAAATATGATATTTGATTATTTTCGCCGACAGTCCAAAAAAGCCGAAATATGGGAGTATCTTTCAGTTTTTCCGAAACACGAAGCTTTTGTTTCGGCGGCGGAAATGGTTGAGAAAAGGGAGGCAGAAGCTGAGCTTCTTCAAAATCTGAGCCGTCTTTCGCATCGTCATCAGGAGGCGGTGAGGCTTAAATTTCAGGAAAGATTGAAGTATGATGAAATTGCTGAAATCATGGGGGAGACCCGTTCCACTGTCGGCAGACTCTTGAGCGAAGCTATCCATCAGCTTCGCGTCATGATGAAAGATTAACGGAAATGGGAGACACCAAAATGGATAATTTAAATGATAAAAAAGAAAGAGAAATTCTCCTGACCGCTTACGTTTTGGGAGAAATGTCGCCAGAGGAAGCCTTCGCGTTTGAGAAGGCAGCGGCGGCGGATGAAGAACTTCAGGAAGAAGTGAGAGCGATCAGCGAAATGGCGGAATTTTTATCCTCGGCACTGGAAAATGAACCATTTCCTCCGGAAGAGGAAGTTCCGGAGAATGGTTTATTTTCACGGGTAAAGGATGATTTGACGGATTCACCGACTCCGGAGATGAATCTTTCCGGTAAAAAGAATCGGATTCGTTGGAGCTGGAAACTCGCGCAGATTTCCTTGGTTTTGATTATTTGCGCTGGCGGATTTCTGCTTTTTTCGGCGAGAGGATTTAATTGGCAGATAGCGAATAATATTTTGTCTTCTGAGGGTTTTGCGACAAAATCGATGGTTTTCGACGCGGTACCCGCGGCAGAGTCTCCGATGGAAGGTCCAGAGGTGGACGGCAATCTTTTGGAACAGGATTTGGAAGCTGAGTCAGATGAATCGAATTCGATCTCACTCCCCAATTCTCCCGCGGTGGCGGAATCAACGAGAGAACGTGCTGCGGGAAGAGAGTTCTCCCCGCGAGCTTCACGCAAGGAAAAACAAAGAGTTTTTTGTTTAGGTCCAGAGGCGGTTGATCCTTCGGCGATAATGATGCATCCAGAGGTGAAAGAAGATTTCAGAGTTCCAGAGATGAGAAATTCCTACGAAGCGGTTCAGGAACAGAAATTTCACGATCCTAAAGAAGCTCCTTTCTCGACATTCGGCGTGGATGTTGATACCGCTTCTTTTACGCAGACGCGCCATTTTTTAACAGAAATGAATCGTCTTCCGCCTCCGGAGTCGGTACGAGTGGAAGAGTTTATCAATTATTTCAAGTATGACTTGAAAGGTCCGGAAGATAAGGAGGCCTGTCCTTTCGAGACGACTGTTGAGGTTCGGAAACATCCGTGGCGAGACGGTCTTCTCATGGCGATGGTTTCTCTTAAAGGATACGAAATTCCGCGGGAAAATCGTCCCAAACTGAATCTGGTTTTTCTTTTGGATGTTTCAGGGTCCATGAGCTATTGGAACCGGCTTCCGCTGGTAAAAGACGGAATGTTGAAACTTCTGGACAGTTTAAGTGAAAATGATCGTGTTTCAATCGTTACGTACGCGAATGGGACAGAGATTTGCCTTGAACCAACGTCAGGAGCGGAGAAGGAAAAAATAGAGAAGAAAATCCTGGCACTTGAGGCCGGAGGCTCTACCGCGGGCGGTGAGGGACTTCAGCAGGCATACGCGCTGGCTAAAAAGAATTTTGATTCGGAAGCAGTGAATCGGGTTATTCTTTGCTCGGATGGTGATTTCAATGTGGGAATGACGGATAATTCGCAGTTGCTGAGCATGATTGAACGTGAAGCGAAAAGCGGGGTTTTTCTGACGGTTCTTGGATTTGGAATGGGAAATTTCCATGATGACCGCATGAAAATGCTTGCCGCTGGCGGGAATGGAAATTACGCTTACGTGGATTCGCGAGCGGAAGCGAACCGGGTTCTGGTGAATGATCTGACTGGTTCCATGGTCACGATCGCGAAAGACGTGAAACTTCAGATTGAGTTTAACCCGGCACATATTGCCGCGTATCGTCTGATTGGTTACGAAAAACGTCGGCTGGCGGATCGGGATTTCCATGATGACCGAAAGGATTCAGGAGAGATTGGTGCCGGTCATTCGGTCACCGCGCTTTACGAGCTGGTTCCATCCGGAGTCGCTGTTCCGCGAAATGATTTTGTGGATAAGCCGCGTTACGCGCCGGTTGAAGAGAAAACCGCCGAGGAGCCGTCCGCCGAGGGCACTTCAGAAGAGGTTTCGCCTGAATGGATGTTCGTGAAACTTCGCTGGAAACAGCCGGAAGCATCGGAAAGTACGCTTAAGACATTCCCGGTAGCTGTTGATTCGGAGAGGCTTAAGGACGTTCCATCCGTGAATTTCCAGTTCGCGTCAGGGGTGGCCCTTTTCGGAATGCTTCTTCAGGAAAGTGAAAATACCGGCAAAAGTGATTTTGGGACGGTTCTCGAACTGATCGCGCCGGCGATCGGAGACTCCGAGTCCAGGAAAGAATTCCGTGAGCTGGTTGAACGGGCTGGGGAATTTTGAGAAGTAGCTGATTTTCCTGCTTTTTCAATTGACAATTCCAGCAGAAAAAGCGGGAAAACGCAAAAAAAGGATAGAAAACGAGAAAACCTCTTGACAGAAAAGAAATTACTTTCTATACTCAAGAGGTTTTGTGTTTTTTACTCCTTATTTTTTCATGAGATTATGCTTGGCAGTTCCGTAATGTTTCCGGATATTAAAGAACGAAAAATTCTCGATCGAATTTTTTGGTTTTTGCTTTCACTTCATTTTCTTTTTTGGTCGTTTGCTGTTCCAATTTTCATGCCTTTTTACCGTTCGGATACGGTAGAGCTGACGATAATTGGACGTCAATGGGTGGTGGCGACTCAGCGTCACGGCGCTTTCAATTCGTGGGTTTTGGAAATTCTTTCCCAAGTTACCGGCGGAGCCAATTTTGTACCGTATCTGGCAGCCCAAATCGCAATTTTAATCGCGGTCTGGAGTGTTCGCCAGCTTGGTAAAGAGTTTCTTTCCTATCGAATGGCAACGCTTTCAGCCCTTTCGCTTCTGGTTTACTATTTTTTCACGTACGAAAGTACGAACTTCAATAATAGTACTTTCATGGAAGCGTTTACGCCGCTGACTCTTTATTGGGTTTTTAAAGCGTTTCAGACGAATCGAATGAAGTACTGGATTGGAACAGGCTTTGCTCTTGCGGGTGGAATTTATTGCGAATTTTCGATGTTTCTTGTCGTTTTGGCCATCGTTTCGTTTATGTTCGTGAACGCCGAGGCGAGAAAATACTGGCGTGCGCCTGGCCCTTACGTAACGACCGGCGTTTGCTTCCTTTTATTTATTCCGCTTCTTATTTGGCTTTTCGAGAGTAATTTTTCTCTGTTTACGTATGCCAAATGGAGTCTTTCGCGCGGGGAACCCTCCTGCTGGAAATGGGCACTTTATTTCCTGGCGGGACAGATTCCCGTGATTTTGCCTCTTCTTCTGGTTCTTGTTCCGGAACTCGGAGTCGGGTGGAAATGGAATCGTTCTCATATTTGGGGTAAAGAGATCAAAAATCAGTTTTTGACGTTCATGATTTTTTTCCCTCTCCTGTTCACAGTTTGCATTTCAGTTATCAACCAACAGCGTGTCGCGCCGGTTAATGGCTCCCAAATCTGGCCGATTCTTCCAATATTTCTGATTCATACGGCTGCGAAAGTGCGTGACGATTTTATCTCCTTCCGCCGAAGTTTGGGAATTATTTTCGCCGGGATGATACTTTGGGGGGGAATCGCTTTCATCTCTGTTTACTATTCGCCTGTTTTTCGCGGTGAAGTTTCACGGAGATACTATCCGGGAAAAGAGTTGGCGGCGGAGGTTACCCGACTTTGGGAGGAACATTTTCAGACGCCTGTTCCGTATCTTCGCGGAGATGACTGGCCGTGCGACGCGGTCGCGATTTATGGCAAGGATCGCCCCGAAATCTTCAGCCCTCTCTGGTCCAGTGAAGAGGATTGCCGAAAAAAAGGCTGTGTTCTGCTTTGGCAAATTCCGGATAAGAAAGGAAGAATTAGAACCCAAAATCATTTTATGAATGATGATTTTTACTATTCAGAAAATCAGGAACCCGCTCCGGAGTGGCTTGCCAAATTTCCTGACCGGATCGAGCTTCCGATGATTGAGCTTCGTTACGCGACCTCCTTTCGTTCGGAACCGGTTTTTGTTAAAATCGCTCTGGTGCCCCCTGAAGGAGCAGGGCTTGGTAATTTTCCAGCTAAAAACTGATACTGGTAAATCGTCACCTTTACGATTGGCTGCTGCCTGTTTGAAATTGCCAATTTTTTAAGGATAATTTTCATGACTTCAGATATTTCCGTTTCCGCGTCTAATTCCAATGATGTTTTTGATGCAAAGTTCCTGAATCGGCTTTTTTGGATATTCGTTTCGGTCCATGCTCTGTTTTGGTCGTTCGTTCCACCTTTTTTCATGCCGTATTTCAGGACGGATACGGTTGAAATGTTCGTCACTGGCAAACAGTGGATCTTGGCAACCCATAAACATCCGGCTTTTCCAGGTTGGGTCGTTGAGATTCTTTCGCAAATTACCGGTAACGCGCCGTTTGTTCCTTATCTGGCCGCGCAGATCGCGGCAGTGACCGCGATTTGGTGTGTCTGGAAACTTGGAAAAGAGTTTCTTTCTCCCCAACTCGCTCTCGTTGCGGCTTTGGCGATGCTCGCGTACATTTACTTCGGATACGACAGCACGAACTATAATAATCGCACATTTATGCGGGCATTCAACGCATTGGCAACCTACTGGACGTATCGCGCGTTTCAAACCAACAAAATTTATTATTGGATCGGAATCGGAATAGCTTTAGCGGGCGGAATCTACAGTAAATTCACGATGTTTTTGCTGGTTTTGACGATAGTCTCTTTCATGATAGTTGATTCAAATGTGAGAAAATACTGGAAAACGCCCGGCCCATACGTGACGACGGGAGTTTGCTTCCTGCTTTTTTCTCCTCTTTTATTTTGGCTTATCCAAAGTGATTTCGCTCCGTTTCTTCACGCGGAATCCAGTATTTCTGGCGGCGAAGTCTCGCATTGGAAGTGGGGAATACGTTTCGCGGTTCTTCAGCTTCCGCTTATTCTTCCCGTCATGGTGATGCTGATTCCTGAATTGGGAATAGGCTGGAAATGGAGCGGAAAACGTTTTTGGGGAAAGGACACAAAAGATCGTTTTCTGACGTTCATGATTTTGTTTCCGTTTTGTCTGACGATTCTGATCGCTTTCGTGAATGGACATAAAATTCGTTCGGATCTTGGATGCCAAATATGGATATTCCTTCCGGTTTTTTTACTCCATACCGCGGCAAAAGTTCGTGATGACTGGACGGCGATTCGCCGCACTCTTTGGCTGGTCGGGGTGACTATGGTTTCAGGTGCGCTTCTTGCTTTTGCGCTGATTTATTTCGCGCCGCTATTTTCAGGGGACGCGTCCCGAAGATGCTATCCCGCCAGGGAGTTGGCACTGGAAACAGAGCGGATTTGGAAAGAACATTTCGAAACGCCGTTTGTTTGGGTTCGCGGAGATGATTGGCCATGTGGTGCGGCCGTGATTTATGGAGATTCCGTAAATGTTTTCAGTCCAATTTGGGCCAGGGAAGAAGACTTTCAGAAACATGGAGGTATTTTACTTTGGCAGATCACGGACCCGAATGATGAATTGCGATTCCATAATTATTTTTCGAATATGGATTTTTACTATTTGGAAAATTATGAACCGGCTCCGGAATGGCTGGAAAAATTTCCGAGGAAAAAAATTCTGCCTCCGATTGAGTTAACCCCTAATACCAGATTTTCAGCCAAAACTATCAAAACGGGAATAGCGATTGTCCCTCCTGAAGGACATTCCTTTGGGGAGCAGAGCGATTAAGGGGAATGAGGTTAGAGGTGCCGTTGGATGGTTTTGAGAAACGGCTATTCCGTGTGGAAATTCAAAGGCCGGCAGAATATCTCTGTCGGCCTTTTTAATTGGATAGTTAAGGCGGAAAAGAGTTCAGAGAATCGAAAGGTTTCTGAAAATCCTAACGAATGAATGAGATTTCATCAAAGTAAATTTTGATGACATCGCCATTTTTATGATTGCTTTCAGAAATTGTCAGGCGGAAATTGGTGGGTTTTCCGGAAGCGGGAGGCATTCCTTCATATCCCGCGTTTTCCAGCGGTACGAAAACCGTGTGCCAGGTATTTTCCTCCCGTTCGTCCGAGATGGTGAAAGAATAGCCTCCGGGCTGAACTCCGACATGGAGCGGAGTTTTGTTCTTCTTTTCCGTGCGGTTTGACTCGATATAGTATCGAAGCAGAACGCCGCGCGGTAATGCGAAATTCCGCTTTTCATAGTCATTTTTCGAAATGTATCCAGCCAAAGCCGGCCAGTTTGCCGGATAAAGTCCTTTTCCAGCGGAACCGTCGCGCTGTTTGTCGATCGTAACAGTCAAAAGTGCGCAGCGGGCGTTTTTCGCTCCTTTTGGAAGTTTGTCGCCTTCCACAATTTCTACTTTGGCTTCATCCTCAGAGGCCACGCAGGAGTCCGGACTCGCGGTTAATTTCTGGAGTGTGCCGGCAGCCATGCGTTCCTGACATTCTTTCTGGAAAGGATCAACCCAATCGACGATACGCGGTTCAATGATGACTGACGGAGCCGTTTTGTCGTTTACCGCAGGATATTTAAGTAAAGCGGTGATTCGTTCCGCCATTTGGGCGCGATATTGGTCAAAACGTTCGGATTCCCAAAGATGCCGGTTCAGGTATTTTTCATGAACGATGATTGAGTCCCAGATTTCCTGAAGAAGAACGCGGGATTTTTTAATTTCCTCATTCAGAGCTTCATTTTCTGTTCCCTCGCGCTGAATGACGGCACTTTGCAGAGTGTAGAGGTAACGCAGGTCATTGATTCCTTCGCGGAAACATTCCCAGTACGTCGTCATGATGACTTCTCCGGAATCGGTGAGAAGATTTCCTCCGCTTGAAGTCGTGAGGTCAAAATGTTCCGATTTGTTGGCACGCCATATCCACGGGATGAGCAGATCAAAACCGCTTCGCCAGAATCCGAAACCATAGGTCATTCTGCCGCCTTTGCACATGATGACCATGTCCTTTCGTTCGTATGAATTATGATTCGGATAGCACCAGTATTCTTTCTTATGGCGTTTTACGATTTCTTCATAGGGTGGATTGAAAACCTGACTGGCGAAAATATCAATGACCGAATCGTAGTCGCCAAAAGATGGGTCATGCGGTTCTTTCGTTGTGTAGGTCGTCAAACCCGCCTCATGGAAGGCACGGTAAACCCGTGTTCCGAATTCCGTTGCCTCAGAAGAGATTTCATCCAGAGGACCAAAAACCATTTCAGGGGTTCCTTCCGGGAGAGCATCAACGTCTTTTTTTAATTGGGCGCACAGTTTGGACAATTCGTCATAAAATTCCTCTTTAGGCGGGGTAAGAGTTCGGACGTGTTTCGCGAATTTTGCTCCGTAATCATGTTCCGCAATCCACTGGCAAGCTCCCCCAATGACTGGCATTGGACCTTTCATTCCGTTTTCTTTCATTAATTCAAGCCAAAAATCAAGCTCAGGGAAGAAGAATTTTCGTTCATCACTCCATCGCATTTGGTAGACCGGACTGCGCGTGAAACCGTAATCCGCCATTGCCTGGAATTCGGTCCGCATTCGTTCCCGGTCGAATTTTCCATCGGCGGTTTTGGGCGGATAGTAATATGAGGAGTAGTGCTTGGTTGGATCGCTTTTAAGTGTGAAATCAAGTACTTGAAGTTCCACTGGGAGAATGGCGGATTTTTCGGCGGAATCTCCCCATGAAATTGAGATATTTCCAGCATAAACGCCGGATTTGGTTCCAGCTGGAATTTTGAATGTCAGGAAGTAACGCTGAGGTTCAAAAGCCGGCGCGTCCGTGACGGTAACTTCCTGAAGATATTCTGGAAGAATTCGATACTGCTTCGTTTTGGAGGAATACTGCGGGTAACGAATACCGCGGTAGGTAACGAGACGAATTTGAATATCTTCTTCCGGGAAGGCGTTTCCGTCAGCAGTTTGGAATTTTCCTGCTTTTACTTTGAGAGAAGGAAGATTTTCCAGGGGATAAACGGCAAAGTTAAGAGTTTGAAACTGATTTCCGGCCGCGAAAAAGGAAAGTTTTTCCACTCTTTCGTCCGCGCCGGGACGGGATTCCGGATAGACGGCATCCACTAGAGGCCTCGAAAAAAGAGCAAAACCGCGTTTTAGCTCAGCGGATGTCGGTTTAAATTCAGGTCGGCTTTCGTAATACGGAATTCGGGTCCAATCTTCAGGAGGAGCATCGGAGGGAGGAAGGGGACGGCGTTCAATTGACGCGGGATTGCCGAGAACGACAACCGCGGAAAAAAGGGTCCAAAAAATTGGTCCCCAGAAGAAGGAAGTCAGTTTTGACATTTCAAAAACCTCATAAAGAAAAATTGGTTAAGAGGGCGGGAAAGAAAAAGCGGGAAACTTTTTCACATGAAAATTTAAGTCGCGGGAATATTTCCAACGGCTTGGAGGATTTAGTCGAACCGGTGACCGGGCTGAATGGGATTACCGCATAGGAAATCGCTAATGGACTGAGGTTTTTTTCCGGCGGGCTGGATTCTGCGGATTCCCAAAACACCATTTCCTGTCGCGACAGCCAGAATTTCTCCTGCCGCAAGAATGGTTCCGGGCAAAGTACCTTCAGGTACTTCCATTGAAAGAATCTCCGGGACAGGGAGGATAATCAGCCGCATTGGAGGTTTTTTGGGGGATTTTTGCCAGGTCGTGAACGTTCGCGGCCATGGTTCAAACGCTCGAATTTTGTTTCTGATTTCCACCGCGGAGGCTGACCAGTCGATCATTGCCATATGTTTTTTAAGTTTTGGCGCTCCGCATGCCTGCGCGTGATCCTGAATGACGGCAGTCATGATGTGCTCCGGGTCATGCTCCAGCGCATTCAGAGCCTTAAGTACTTCCGGTGCGCCAAGCTCCGCGAGACGTGCTTCAAGGAGATCCGCGGTTTCGTCTTCGCCAACTTCAGTTTTGACGACAGAAAGCATGGGGCCGGCATCAACTTCCGGCGTGATGTGAATTACCGTCGCGCCGGCAATTTTATCGCCGTTAAAGAGCGTCCATTGAACCGGAGCCGAACCGCGGTATCGGGGAAGTATTGAACCGTGAAGGTTGATTCCGCCTAATCGGGCAGCCTGGATTCCCTCTTTTGAAAGGATTTGCCCATAGTCACAGATAAAGAAAATATCCGCGTTAAGGGATTGGAGCTGTTCAACGGCTTCCGGGGCCTTAATTTGGGGAAAGCGAAGGATTGGAGTGCCATTGGCTTGGGCAAGCCGCACGATTTCTGGTTCCGGAAGCGGTTCACGGCCTGGTTTGGGTTCAGGCTGCGGCTGGGTCACGAGAGCAATGATCTCATGATTGCTTTCATAGAGTCTTTTGACAGTTGGCACTCCAAAACTACCGGTTTCCATGATGACGATACGCATGATTTGGCAATGAATAATTAATAGTTAAATAAATCGTAAAAAGTAATCAGTAAACAGGATTACTTGAGGTGCTTCCCAAACTTAATTTCAGGCAAAGGGAGGATTTTGATTTTTGCCGCGTTCCAGGAAATTTAGCGTATTTTCGAATACGCGGCACACCAGGGATCTCGCGAAAATTCAAAACCCGCTCTTTTTTCTTCTGAAAGCTGGTTTGAGGATGGTTCCTTTCGTTCCGCTAAAGAGTAGTTTCCCGGAGACTCCAAGGGAAATCGGAGTTCCGGGAGAATCTTAATGCTAAAAGTAATTCGCGGAAAAGGATTGGGAAAAAGGGAATTATTCTTCCGTAATGAAAACTTCTTCCATAATATCTCCCTGACGGATGGCGTTGACGACATCCTGTCCTTCAATCACTTTCCCAAAAACTGAATGATGATTATCCAGCCATGGCGTCGCGACGTGAGTGATGAAGAATTGAGAACCGTTCGTGTTTGGGCCGGCATTTGCCATTGAAACGATTCCAGGACCATCGTGGCGCAAGTCTTTATGAAATTCGTCCGCGAATTTGTATCCGGGACCGCCCATGCCGGTTCCCGTTGGGTCGCCAGTCTGAATCATGAAGTCGGCAATGACACGATGGAATTTGATGCCGTCATAGAATTTTTTATTGGCAAGGTCAATAAAATTTTGGGTAGTGCGCGGAACTTCATCCGTAAAAAGCTGGAAACGAATCATGCCGCGATTAGTGCGAATGTTGGCAATTTTCATGAAAAAAACTCCTGAATGAGTGAATTGGAGCATGGAGGGACCTTTTGCGAAAGTCGCCATTTGCTCGAAAGGAAAATTGAGAAAAGTTCTTCACAAAGCGAACTTCTCAACTAATTATACCCGAAAAATTTCAATCTGTAAACCGCCTGAAGCGGGAAAGTTCATGAAATTTTCAGGTTTTCAGTCATTAAATGCTTTTGAGAGGTTCCTTTTGCTGAAATTGGTCATTTCTGGGGCCTCTCCTGGTCTTGGTTCGTCACTTTTCGTTTTTTCCTGCTTTCGGGATATTTCAGAAAGCATGGAAAACGAACGAAGTGATTTTGGCGATATTCAGAAAAACATCTTGTCTTTTGGAGATTAAACACAATTTTTAACTTAAATTTGAGTTTCAGTCTCATTCCTCAATGGGCTTGATCCAGATATTTCTGAATCTGGTTGGTTCTCCATGATCCTGAAGGAAAAGCGGAGCGTAACCGGTTTTTTTCTGGATTTCCCATTTTTCCCGGATAAGATTCGTGTTTTGCCGGCGCATGGGGTGCCATTGGGAGCGTGCTTCCTCAAATTCAACTTTATCCTGGACCAGAATACCGTTGAGCCAGGCGGTCATTTGACCTTTTTCAATGATTTTTCCGGACTCATCCCGTCGCGGAGCGCGATAGATGATGTCATACGATTGCCAGGTGCCTCCAGAGAGGCCGGCCGTCGTTCGCGGCGGAAAGAATCGGTAAAACGCGCCCGCTTCCAGAATGTTCACGTCACGGGCATTGGCAGAATTCAGGATTTGCATTTCGTAAAGTCCATGAACATAAAGTCCGCTGTTTCCGCTTCCTTTTTCGGGTAATTTAAATTCGGCATGGATAATTGCGTCGCGAAAATCGCAGTCGGAATGAATATGGTTTGATGGATTTTCCGCGGTAGAGATCAGTTCATCATTTTCGACTTTCCAATTCGCGGGTTTTCCGTTTTTGTCAATGAAACGATTCACTAGTTTTCCGTCCGCGTTACGTCCGAAGAGGAGAATCCCATCTTTGGGAACTGGTTTGAAGTCAGGTTTGGGGAGCGGTTTGCACAGAACGTAATGCGAAGTAATCGTCAAACCATCGTGGGTTTGGGCTTCCAGAAAAACGCGGAGCGGATACTGAGCCGCGAGAGCTTCCGGAATGTTCGCGCTGATGGTTTTTGAGGGAAGGTCCACCTTGGCCGGGAGGCTGTCCCACTGACGGATTTTCCATTTGCTGTTTTCGTAACCGCCAACGTCTGTCGAGTAATGAAGTTTGGCGGAAACGGCAGCCTCGGGATTGGTTTTGATTGGAGCAGAAACGGTAATTGAGCCATCGGGCTGGCGATTCCATGAAATTTTTCCGAGAGCGGGAAGTTCAGGGGTTCCTTTGAGAACCGAGTTAACGTATGCCGCGATTTCACGGGGATTCCATCCAGCGGCATGACCGTGGGGCATATGGACCTGAAGGCGAACGTCGGCGTGGGGGACTCTGGAGAAGGTTGAGTAGTGGATATCGAGCGGATAGGCGAAATCATCCGTGCCCGCGAGAAAGAAAACGCGGCATTTGGCGTTTCCAACGTATTGAATCGGATCAAAGAAATTTTGCCACGTGACCATTCCGGGCCATGGGAGCTGCTCAAGACGTTCTGTCCAGATGCTGTTTTTGGCTAAATCACCGCAGCCATAAACGGGGACGACGACTTTGAATCTGTCGTCAATTCCGGCAATCATGCTGGTCAGGTATCCTCCCCAGCTGATTCCCGTCGCGGCAGTTCGCGAAGCGTCAACGCAGGGAAGGGAAGCCAGGAGAGAATGAGCGCGCATGATATTGGCGATCGCGTGCCACGACCACATTTTACGATAATTTTCAGGAGTAAACGACTGGAATTTTTCCGCGTCGCTTTGTCCAGGGCCGCCGTCGGGGAGAGGAATTCGTTTTCCGTCGTCGGCAACTTCATTTCCAGCCAGGTCCATGGCGAGTGCGGCGTATCCTTCACGTGCCCAAAGTTCAGTCCATTCACGGAACGCGGTACCGCCTCCGCCATGGACGAGGATGATTCCTGGGAAAGGTCCATCGCCTTTGGGACGGGCGAAAAAAGCGAACGTTCGGGTTTCTTTTCCGTTGAATTCCTCTCCGGCATACCAAACTTTTTGAGACAAAATGTCTCCCTCTTTTTCGACTGGTTCTGTCCATTGGGCAGAGGGAACTTTTTTCAGTTCGTCAAGGTTCCAGACTTCCGCGGGATTTCGCGCGAAAGTCACATTTGCCGACAGGATTCCAGCCGCCAGAAAAAGCAGAAGGAAAAGGAAAGGCGAGATTGGTTTTTTCAAAAGGCAAAATCTGTTTTTTTTCATGTTATTTACGCTGGTTTGATTGAGATGAAAATCAGGAGTTGGTGAACGCCTGGGGAAACGAAATTCGGTACGGCAAGGTCAATCCTGAAGAATCGTTTTCTCTTCGTAAAAACGTGAAACCACGAGGAAAAGAATAGCGTTTGCCAGTGCCAAAATAAGGAAAAACAGGTAGTAGGAGTTTCCTGCCAGAAATTCGCTATTTTTTTCGCACAGGAAATTGATGCCGGCAACGAAGAAGTTTCCGGCGGTGATGGTCATGAGATAAATTCCCATGACGACAGATTTCATGGATTTTGGCGACTGCGTGTACGCGAATTCCAGTGACGTGACTGAAACGAAAACTTCAGCGGTCGTCAGAATCAGATATCCAAGGATTTGCCAGGCAATATTCAGAACGATTCCTTTCTGCGCGGCAATTTCAAAGCAAAATGGAAAGATCTGGGCAATGGCCGTCAGGAAAAGGCCAACGGCAATTTTGGGAAGAGTACCGTGTCCCCAAGTCCGATGCCACCATGGATAAAGCCATCGCGTGAAGACAGGAATCAGAGTCAGAATCAGGAGAGGGTTAACCGCCTGCACTTGCGAAGGAAGGATTTTGAAGTTTTGAATGGATTCAGGAAGGAATGAACAGCTTGCGAAAATTTGATTGTTCATGCCTTGAGCCTGCTTGACCCAGAGGGTTGAGGTCTGCTCATAGACAGCCCAGAAAAGTATGAGGAAAAGGAAAACGAGGGAGACTTTTCCGAGCGCCATGAGACTGTCACGGTTCCTGAATTCGGCAAAGAAAGCCTTTCCCGCGGGTTTCACCGGTCGATATTTTTTTCTTCCAAGCCAGAGAATCAGTGTCGCGAGAGCCATGAAGATACCGGGAACTCCGAAAGCCCAGCCAGGTCCATAGTGTTTCAGGAGCCATGGGGTCAGGAGTGTGGAAAAGAACGCTCCGGTATTGATACCGAGATAAAACCAGTGGTAAACATGAGTCATTAAGTGCTGGTCTTTCGCGGAAAACTGATCACCGAGAATCGCGGAAGTGCAGGATTTGATTCCTCCTGAACCAAGAGCGATTAATGCCAGCCCCCAAAAAAGACAAAGACGCAGATCAGGCTGAGGAAATCCCATCGCTACGAAAATGTCGGGAATGGCAAGCGCCAAATGACCGACACAGTAAACGAGTGACAACCAAAACATGACACGGTATTTTCCAAAAAGAATATCAGCCAGAAGCGCGCCGAAAAGCGGAAAAAAGTAAACCGCCCCCTTAAACAGATGGATCCAGCCGGCTGCTTCAGCTTTGGGCATTGCCAGATAAGCCGCGCTGGTCAAATAAACCATTAAAATGGTGTTCATGCCGTAATAGGAAAAACGTTCCGCAGTTTCATTCGCGACGATAAATGGAACTGCCGGCGGGAGTTTGACTGAGGTATTGTTTGTCGATTTCATTTGGAAAGTGTTGGACTTGGAGTTAAAAGGGTACAAATGGTAGATATTATCTTAATTTTAATCCAAATCGGATAAAAGAAAAGGAGGGGAGTTCTTTTTTTCATAAAAAACTTCCCAAGGAAAAGGATCTTACGAAAAGTGAGAGGAAGTTTGAGTTCATTGAAAAAGCCTCAAGGCTCCGGAAAAATGAGAATGCCGAAGCCTTGCGTTGATTGGCGGAATGTGAAGTGAGCCGGTTATGGCCGGTAATTTCAGTCAGCAGAGAAAAAAGGTGTCAAGAGTCAAACCAGCGCCTTAAGCCCTTTCAGGCAGTCCGCGGCGTCCTGGACGGGCGTTTCCTTATTTTCGCATTCGATAATGAACCATTCCGCGCCGCCTTCATTCGCGAGAGCGGGGAGAACCTCATTCCATTTTACCTGCCCTTTACCGATGATTCCGCCGCCGCCAAATTCCGCGATGTGATTAACCTTGGATCGCCCGGCATATTTTTTGATAAATGGGACAGGATCCGCTCCGGCGTGAACGCAATGTCCGACGTCAAGCTGGTGGATGACTTCTTTGGGAGTATTTTCAAAAATAATGTCCCAGGCACATTTGCCGTCAAACGTTTTGGTCATTTCATGCGCGTGATTATGGAAACCAACGGCCATTCCGTATTTTTTCAGAATCTCAACCCTGCTGGTCAGCCACTCCGCGTAAGCGAGCCATCCGTCTTTTGAGTCGGCGTTGAGCCACGGAACGATAAGATATTTGCCGCCAATTTCCGCCATGTAGTCAGCAGTTTTCGCGATATTCGCGTCATCCAGAGATTCTTTCGGGGTATGCGTTCCCGCGCATTTTAACCCATTGGCGTCGATGAGTTTCCGAAATTCTTTGGCGTCGGCACCAAAATTGCCTGCCATCAGCTCTACCCCCTGATATCCCATTTTCGCGACTGCTTCGATCATTGCCGGCAGATTTTTTTGACAGTCTTCACGAATGGAATAAAGCTGGAGAGCGATCGGGATTGATTTAGGGCAGGCGGCCCGCAGGTCCAGAGGAAGCGCGGAGACTGCTAACGCGCCAAGACCAAGTTTCATTAATTCACGGCGGGAAATATTCATCTTTTTTCCTTTCATTAAAATTCAGGAAGGGGAAATGATGGATGATGAATCCAGGGAAATAAATGTCAACAATAAAAAAACAGGCAGCATGAAAAACTGAGGAATAAAAAAGTCAAAATATTTTATTTTTCTCATTCCCATTTCGCGATTATTTTGAAAGTTATCGCGTGTTATCGATTATTCGCACACGATGTCCCTCGACGCTCAGTCTTTCGTCTGCCATTAGTTGAATCGTTTGGGGCAGAATAATATGCTCACATTCTGCCATGACCCTTTTTTGAAGTGTTTCAGGGGTGTCATCGTCAAGAACTGGAATGGCTTTCTGCATGACGATTGGTCCGGTATCTGTTCCGTCGTCAATCAAATGCGTCGTGGCTCCGGCAAGTTTAACTCCCCGAGCCAGGGCATTTTCATGAACGTGAATTCCATAGTTGCCTTTTCCACAGAAAGCGGGAATCAGTGACGGATGAATATTGATAACGCGATTCTGAAATTCCCTGACGATTTTGGGTGAAAGGACCACCATGTATCCGGCCAACGCGATCAAATCAATGTTAAGCTCTTTGAGCTTTTCCAGAATGGCTTCCGTAAAAAGGTCATTGTTTTCGTATTCTTTCGGAACATAGCAAAATGAAGGGATCCGCGCTTTCGCGGCGCGCTCAAGCGCGTAGGCTTTCCGGGAACTGCTAAAGACCGCGGCGATTTCCACATTGGTTAAGGTTTGAGCCGCGACCGCATCGATAATCGCCTGAAGATTCGTTCCTCCACCAGAAACAAAAACAGCCAGTTTTTTCATTTGGTATCCGATTTCTCCCAAACAGGTTTAAAGTATTTTCAATTGGATCCTTTTCGGATCTTCTTTTTAGGGGGGACAGCAATGTTTTTCAGGCAGGATCGTAAATTTACGGACTTGAGTCTTCAAGCCGCGATGGTCAATCGCGTACCCGTAAAAGCTGAATAATTAGTGATAGGCGGGGCACATGAATTCGCGAGATGGCATAAGACGCGCTTTGGGCAACTAAAATACCGCAATTCATGGGCAACTATTTTATTATACCTGAAAAGAGATGAATTGGTAGGGGGGACGAAAAGAAAAGAATGAAAAATTAAAAAGTTTTCATGAATTTAACTCCCGCGAAAGATTTCACTCCGCTTCTTTACGCGAGGGTAAGGGAAGCGGAGTGTTTTGTGAAAATAGGAGACGCAACGTTCAAAAATGAAAACCAGCCTGCATGATGAATCCGGGATCCAGATCGTAGGAACCTCCCCGGGCCAGGTAAAGTTCCCGGGCAAAAGCGACTCCCAGCTCAAAGAATCCCTGACCGTTCGCGCGTCCTTTCCAGTCAATTCCGAAAAGAAGACGGTAGTCATTATAGTCGGTTTGGCAATTTCCGAACTGTTCATGCGAAACGCTCCAGCTTCCACCGCCGTATTCCCCGCGGGCGAAGACGCTCATGTCTTTGAGTGTCGCGCCTGGCGGACGATAGGTAACGCGGGGATTCGGGAAAAGGATTTGAAATTCCCATTGATCGTTTGGGGACCAAATGACACCTCCTGAAGGGAATATTTTGTTTCGGACGCGGTCCAGATACCAGATGCCGATTTTTGCTTTGATATTATTCGTAACATCCAGCGAAAGGTATCCCCAGCTTGGGAAACGGAAACTTGATCCGGAGATTTTTTTGAAGTCGGAATAAATTCCGATGCTGAAAAAGAGATCAAAGTTTAACGGGGTAGCCATTTGCGCGAGCTGAAATTTGGGCAGCCAGCGCAACCCCAGCGAAGCGTCGAAAGTGTGGGCCGCCATATCGTATTGGTCTGATTTTGGGCCGCTCCAATAGTTCATGGCAAAACGAGGTTCAAAAAGGAATGGATTTTCCTGACTGGCGAAAAGTGGAATCGCCATATCGCCGCAAAGGTCGAGTCGAAAAAGTCCCATATTTTTTCGAGAGGAAGAAGCAGTAATCCAAGTAAAATCGACTCCAAAATTTTGGAAAAGTTTTGTGCTGTCCCCGCCGCCGAATTTGAGTGAGTTGAAGGGATTGGAAGGGGGATTGCTCAAAAGCGGGCGCGAGGAATTGCCCGGAGCCTGATATGGATCCTGGTAGGTGGTAAGGGAAGATGCTCCCGGCGGGGCTGGTTCTGGAGGCAAAGTGGGTGACGCGGAAGCAACCTGAGCCGCGGCGCAGAGTGAGAGGGAGTGAAGGATGAGGCCAATGATAAAAAAAACTGCGGCTTTTCCTAAAATAAAATTTTGGAAAGAGGTTTGGAAGAAAATGGACTTGGTGGATTTGCTTTCAATCACGGAAAGGTTTTCCCGATCCAGGAAACAGGAAAAAAAATGTCGGGAAAGGCGAGCCGGTTTGGCGGCGTATTGCCGGGATTTATGGAAAGTATCAGCCTCAAGGGACGTTAAGTTTCCCAAACGAGAGGATACGCGCGGCATTTGGATGAAATTCAGCGGCATTTTTCTGTTCCGGTTAAGGAAAATGGAGGTAAAAAGGAATGCCCAAGGATTCCTGAAAGTATCGAACGGGGAAGTCTTTTAGGGAAGTGGTGGCTTCCCTGAATCTGGTGAACAGACCATTAATTCATTTTTAGCCGATTTGAGAGTTTTGCGCAAGAGAAATTTGAGGATTTTTTGAGTTTTTTTTGTTTTTTGTTTTTGAGAGTAAATTTGACTGTTTAATGTTTTGGGAAAATAAAATTAAATCCGTTAAACTTAATTCAGGAGGTGATTTCAAGAGGAGACGGCAAAACCGCCTTCTGCCTGAATTTTCAAGGCCTCCGGTATTTTATTCCATGGCATTCCAAAATCTTTCTATTCGTTTAATTTTTGATAGTAAAGTTCAATCATTTTTCGATATTCATCTATTGGTTTTTGCTCTGGAATCAGTTCGAGCTGATCCAGTTGCCGTTGCGGAAGTTCTCCCCAGAATGAGTTTTGGAGTTTTTTCAGAGCTTCGGAAGTTTGAGGGGGAGGGATTTCCGCGTTCGGAGTCTGGAGCGAATCAGTGGTTTGAGAATCCTGCCGTGTTTCTCGCGAAGTGGAGTCGGTGTTTTGGGAGAGATCTTCAATTTCACGTTTTGATTTGGTATTTGATTCATCTTTCTGAAAATCATCGTCCGTTTTTTTGCGCTGAAGCGAGGCACGCAGACCATAAATGATTTCTTCCTGAATAGAGATCGTCATTTTTCCAAGATCCTGTTTTTCCAGAAGAAATGATACCTGATAGATTTGGGCGAGTATGCTGTCAAACGAGGAATTCGGCAGAGCGTCAAAACCAAGATTTTTTGCGGAGTCCGCGATTTTTCTTTCCTGTTCGGTGAGAAATTCCGTTTCCAGTGCTTTTTCTTGGGAGGAAATGGCGTTATTTTCCGCCAAGGCACGGGTTTGGGACAAAACGGTTTCCTGCATCGAAATCAGAATTTGAATGTCTTCCGGTTTGATTTCTGGAAGACTTTCTGCTTCGACCTGACTTGAGGAGTTTTTCTCTTCTGAATCCTCAGACATTTCGTTTGCTTCGTTTGAGGAGGACACGCTTTCGTTCTCCTGCTGATTCTCATCCGATTTTTTTTCCGCGAGGCGATTTTCGAAATCCTTATTTACGGTCCATTCACCCGATTCCTCAGAGATTCCGTTTGCGATTTGGGCAAGCTCCGCAAGCTGATCATAGATTTGAAGCTGGAGAGTGAATTGGTCTTGAAGCAATTCCAGCGGTGGCCGGTCGGAAGACGCGATCGTGCGAAATTCCTGAGAGGAAAACGTCAGGTTTTCACAGAGTGAGAGCCAAAAAGGAACCAGCGCTTTAGGAATAATTGGAGTTTCTGAATTGGAAGATGCAGGCGTGGAGTCAGATTTTGAAGTGTGATTTACGAAATAGTTCCCGAACTGCTGCTGAATGGAGGCGCAATCGCGAAACGCAGTCCGAAGGTTTCTGTTCAGAAGAATAACTTTCGTTTCATTTTCCAGATCCGTGAGTTCACTGGAAGCGCATTTTTCCAGGAGGTTCAGGATTTTTTCCTGAGTGGCCAGCATTTTGTTAAAAATGAGCAGACGCTGACGCACAGAAAGGAGAATCTCCGGGGTAATCCATCGCTTTTCCGCTTTTTCGAAAAGGTTTCGCAGTTGAATTCCAGAACGCCAAAGTTCCCAGAATCTGTTATTTTTGAGCAGGAAGAGGGTATTTTCCTGCTCGGTGAGCAGTTTCAGAGAGAGGGGGAAATTGGACGGATTATCCGTTTCCTCAATAATTTTTGAGAAACGTGAACAGAAAGACTCCGTATCTTTTCTCAAGTTCCAGAGTTCCTGTTCAATATTTTGGAAAAAAGCAGGGGCCTGCTGACGAATTTCCATGGGAGAATAGTCGGAACTTTTGGCTAAATGAGGCTGGAGAGAGGTCCAAAGAGTATTTTGACGCTGTTTCAGTGAATTGAATTCAAGGCGCATGACATCAATGTGCTCTTCCCGTTGCCAGAGTTTGACTTGAGGATGAAGGATTTCCAGAATCAGTTCCAGTTTTTCTCGAATTCTGATACCGTTTGCCAGAGGAAAGTTTTCCGGCAACGGAATATTACTTTCCGTTGAACGAAATATTTTAACGAGTGAGACAATCTCCTGGTTCAGGCTGGCAAGTGGTTCAAGGGATAGTTTTTTAATAGTTTCTTGAAGTTGAAGCAAAATATTGAGCTGTTCCTTGGAAGTCGTTTGGTCATGAAATGGAAATTCGGGATTTTCGGAAAGGTCCACCTTTAAAAGATTAATGAGATTCGGAAGGCTGTCCTGAAAATTCACATCGAGAAGTTGAAAGACAGTATTTATTGATTGAGTAAGCGTTGAGGATACGGTTGGAAGATTATCCATCGTGAGAGGCTCGGAAAGAAGCTGGCGCGAATTGTCCAGAATTTCGGCGATCCTTCTCATTTCCTGAGTAATTCCAATCCATTGGCGGAAAGTTTTCATCCGCATTTCTTCGGGTGTTGCCACTCTGAGAAAAAATGGGGAACTGAATGCTCTCTGCTGAGACAGGTCGGAGGCAAATGTTTCAAGGCGAATTCTCATGCCTGATTCAAGATGGAGCATGCTTAAATCCCATTCGTAGTCTGAATTTAATGAAAGCGGGAAAGGCGGGGGAGTTGAATGGGCGGAGGATTGGTCGGGAATCGAAGCCGATTTTTCACTCCATACCGTAAATCCGGTCCATTTCAGAGAACCATTTTTTGAGCGGGGAGCCTCGAACGTATCGCTGATTCGCGAAACGGATTGTTCCGCGCCAGTTTCGGACAGAGGGGTTTCCACGATCCACCGAAATCCAAGATCCGAAAGACCAAAATCATCCTGAGCGGTGATTTGAAGGCGGATTTTCGCTCCCGGGAGGATTGGGCGTTCTGGTGATCCGTTAAGCTGTTGAGTTACTGGAGGAAGATCGTCTAAAAGGCGGATCGAGTGTTCAGGAAGGCGGGTCGTGATTCCTTCCGTGTCGGTAAGTTCAAGGAAGTATTGGCAATCCTGGAGCAGTTCAAAACGGAATTTGAAAACTCTGGAAAGTGATTCGGGGTGAGGATTGGAGGTTTCGGCGGGAATGCCTGGGACGTAGGTTGAATTGCTGAAACGCAGGCGGGCTTCTTTTAGCGGGCGGTCCGTCTCAATCATGATTCCGGCACTGGAGCCGGGAAGGCCCGAAATATCCCATGAGGAATGGGCGGGCGGTTGGCACGTTTCCGCTGGAGGCTGGATTCTTATCAGAGCATCCGTTAGCCGCGCGTGGGTTTGGAGACGCACAAAACGGCGAGGAGCTTCATTGACTGATTCATTGGGAAAGGCGGCGGAGATGAAAAAAGATTTTTTTACGTTGGGAATTCTGACCCGATATTGACCAAAAATTGGAGTGATTTTGAGTGTTTCGAACGGATGTGCGGCTTTTTCGCTTTCCCAAAGGAAGACGTGAATAAAAGGAACTTCTTCACAAACCGAAAGTTCGGCTGAAAAGGTATCTCCCCAAAAGACTTCGGTTGGGAGAGTTCTCCATTGAGGACGAAAATCAAGTTTCCATGGTACGGCAGACCACGGAAAAAGCATTCTTTGGGCGGCGGTTTCCGATTTCTCGCCGGATTGAACCGTGAAAATGAGTAAAAAAAGGCCGGCTAAAAATGTCAAAAAACGCAACGAATTTCTCGAACGCCAAAAAGAAAGGAAATTCATCCATTTTTCGGGATGAAATGATTTTAATTCTTTTTCTGTTTGGGAGACAACCGCCTGGGCGAGAGAACGACTTGTTTCCGGTTGCGGGTTTTCAAGGAAATCAAGCGCGTTTTCAAGCGTTTTCGGTATCGGTAACGGGAACTCTTTACCTGATTGGGGCGGGATAAAACTGATTTTATGAAAAAAAAGTTTTGTTGATTTGAGTTTTTTTTCGGGATTGGAGTGGATATGGTGATTCATGCGGAGTAAAAGATTCAGTGTCTCTGAACGAGTATGAGGAATTTGTCGCCAAATGCGCCCAAAACGCCTCAGATTCTGAATCCAAAAGACTAACATAATCAAAAAAGCAGACCATCGCGGGAGTGAGATTTCCAAGAACTTCCATGACCAAAGACAGTAATCAATGGCAAAAAACATAAAAAAAATAAGAATTGAACCGGAAAAAGTCCGTTCCAGAACAGTTTCTACTGTCTGACGGCGGATAAGGTGCCGGAAACGGTCAAGTTTTTCCAGTATTGGACTTTTCATTGAGTCAAAATTTTCAACAGGTAAGAGGAATTGGGATTTGGGATAAGTTGAATTCAGGTTAAATTTCCCAAACGTCAGCTCCGAATGTCGGCGGCATTTTTCTTTTATGGGCGGAAAACTTCAGTGCTTGCTGAATTTTGGCGATTTTTTCGGGGTCCCCGGTTCCGTGAAGAAGATATTCATCAATTTCGGCGTAGAGAATTCCCATTTCTTCTTCGTCTGTCTGTCCTTCAAAGAGGCCGGCGGAAGGCGCTTTGTCGATAATGACGTCTGGGGCGCCAAGAAAACGGAGAAAATCAAATATTTCCGTTGCGGTTAAATCCGCGATAGGGTTAAAGTCGCAACCGCCGTCTCCCCATTTGGTGAAGTAACCCATCGTGATTTCAGATCGGTTTCCGGTTCCGCAGACAAGTGAATTTTTTGCCTGAGCCAAAGCGTAAAGTGTCGTCATGCGGAGACGGGGATTTACGTTCATTTGGCCTTTGCGCAGATTTTCTTCCGGAAGACTCATTTCTGAAAGTACCGGAGTGAGGAGATTCGTGAAGAGTGATTTCATGTCGGAGAGGTCAAGCTGAACGGTTGGAATACCGTACTGTTTGGCAGCCAAGAGCGCGTGTTCACGATCAATTCCAAAATTTCGCGAACTTTGACAGGGCATAATGACTCCAAGGATATTTTCCGTTGCTTTACGGCAAAGGATCGCTGCCAAAGTGCAGTCTTTGCCGCCGCTGTTTCCGTAAACGATTCCCATTCCAGGGTTCGTTTTTGTTTTGCCAATGATCTTTTGAATCCATTTGACACGTGCTTCCACTTCTTTAGGCCAGTCGCGCAGCATGGAAATTTCCTTTCTTGAGGAAGAGTTTGACAGGAGCTTAAAATGAGTTCAATTGATTGCCGACTCATTCAAGCAACTCTCACAAAATTTTATTTTTTCAAATTATAGCAGATTTTTTTCAATCTGTAAAGGGTTTCCCCGTCTTTTTTTGTTTTAGTGCGAATACTTTTTGGCCCTCATTTACTTTTTTGGTTTTACCTTTATTCACCTCCCCCCTTGAAAAAAAGTGGAATCGTGCCATAATAGATAAAGTTTCATTTCCTTTGTCTTTGAGGAAAGCCGGCATTTTCCGCTTTCGGCGGAAACGGCCTTGGCGGAGATTCCGATTCACTAATTCCTGAATTCCTGGTCGGATTAAATAGATTCGCGAAACCAACGTATTGGAAACAAAAATTTAGTTATGCGTTACGAAAAAGTTTATCTTGAGGCAGTGGTCAATCTTCTTCCGGAAGAAATAGTCACGACAGATGAAATTGAAGAACGGCTGGCGCCAGTTTATCAGCGATTGCGCCTTCCTCTGGGCCGACTGGAACTGATGACGGGTATTCGTGAGCGCAGGCTTTGGCCCCGTGGAATTCAACCTGGCCAAATCAGTATTCGGACAGTTAGGAAAGCATTGGAACAAAGCGGAGTTGATCCCGCGAAAGTAGGGGCCTTAATTCACGGTTCGGTTTGCCGGGACTATCTTGAGCCTGCCACGGCATGCGGTGTTCATGAAGGAGCAGGTCTTTCAAAGGAATGCCAGATTTTTGATGTTTCCAACGCGTGTCTTGGAATTCTCACGGGCATGATTCAGGCGGCGAATATGATTGAATTGGGGCAGATTGAGGCCGCGATTGTCGTTGGGACGGAAGATTCACGTTCTCTTTTGGAGACGACGATAGAGCAGATGCTGAATGATTCAACACTTACCCGGCAAAGCATCAAGCCTCTTTTCGCGTCATTGACGATTGGTTCCGCAAGTGCCGCTTTTGTCTTGGTTAATCGCGAAATTTCCCGAACGGGAATGAGGTTGCTGGGGGGAGAGGTTTTGGCGAATACTGCTTTTTGCCACCTTTGCCGGAGTGACGCGAGCGTGAAGACTGGAGACGCGATGAAGACTGATTCTGAAACTCTTTTAGTTGAAGGGGTGAAGACTGCTCAGGAGCTTTTTCCAAAGTTCCTGAAAACAGTTGGCTGGTGCCGCCAGGATATTTCCCGATTCTTCTGCCATCAGGTTGGAAAGGCACACCAAAAGCTGCTTTATGATACGTTGGAAATTGATTTTGGAAAGGATTTTTCAACGCTGGATTTTCTTGGAAACACCGGATCCGCCGCGCTTCCTTCGGCGTTTTCGATTGGATTGGAACGCGGAATCTGCCAGAAGGGAGACCGGATCGCTCTCTTGGGGATTGGGTCGGGGATTAATTCTCTGATGCTTGGGGTTGAGATTTGATTTTTGCCGATGAAAACCGTAAACGGTAATGAAGATTTTCTTGCCGGGAGAATATTCGTCAACTTTTTAAGGAATTTTCATTTTTAAGTGTTTAATGGTTAAGAATGAAACTTTAATTGTTTGTTGGATTTTTTCATGAGGTATTCATGGCGAAAGCGCGTTGAGCTTTGGAAGATCAGATTTTGAGGTAGTGCTTTGGGCATGAGAAACCTCGCGGGGGAACGAACTACTTTGGTTTAATCATGAAAGGAACTGGAAATGCGGGCACTCGTGACTGGAGCGGGCGGTTTTCTTGGACTTTATTTAACGGAAGCTCTTCTCAGGAATGGTGATACTGTTCGCGGCGTATGCCGCGGATGCTATCCGGAGCTTGATGCCCTTGGGGTTCAGTGTTTTCACGCGGATTTGGGAAAAGCTGACTGTGGACGTGACCAGGAAACTTTGTTTCAGGCTTGCGAGGGAGTAGACGTAATTTTTCATACGGCAGCGATTTCTGGGATTGGGGAACCTTGGGAAAAATACTATCGAACGAATACGCTGGGGACGCGTAATCTTTTGGAAGCGGCAAAGAAAGCCGGGGTGAAAAAATTTGTCCTGACGAGTAGTCCAAGCGTCACTTTCGCCGGGGAACCGCAATGCGGAATCGACGAATCCGCGCCTTATCCGGAGAAATGGCTGGCGCATTATCCGCACAGTAAAGCTTTGGCTGAAAAAATGGTTTTGGAGGCAAATGGGGAAAACGGCCTGTTGACTTGCGCGTTGAGGCCTCATTTGATTTGGGGACCGAGAGACAAGGCGCTAATTCCGCGTCTTATTGCCCGTGCCCGAAGCGGCAGGCTGCGACGTGTTGGTGATGGCGCGAATCTTGTTGACATGATTTACGTTGAAAACGCGGCTCTGGCGCATATTCAGGCGGCAGAAGCTCTTAGAGACGGTGCGCCTGTCTGTGGACGCGCGTATTTTTTATCGCAGGGAGAACCAGTCAACTGTTGGGAGTGGATTGATGAATTGCTCGCGATTTATGACTTGCCTCCGGTTCGGAAATCAATTTCTTTTAAAACCGCCAGCTCCGTTGGATTCGTGTGTGAGAAAATTTGGAAAATATTTGGCTGGGAAAGTGATCCGCCAATGACACGTTTTTTAGCGGCTCAACTTGCCCATTCTCACTATTTTGACCTTGCGTTAGCTCGCGAGCATTTCGGATATTTTCCGAAATACTCAAAATCGGAAGGAATGGAAGCTCTTCGACAGGAATATTTGGAAAAAAACGTAAAAAAGTAACTAAAAACGTGGCGGTTTTTCTCTGGAAAGGCAACATTTAAAGTAACCAAAACTGACCCTTTGTCTGTTTTTATGGAGAAAAATCTATGAAAAAATTTACTCAATTTGCCATTTGTGCCGCGTTGGCACTTTTCTTGGCGACAGCTTGGTCGCTGGCTCAGGATAAGCCGGCGGAAAACCAGGCTCCGGCAGCGGCTGCTCCTGCTCCGGAAGCACCGGCTGATGCTCCAAAGGCTGAAGCTCCTAAAGGTCCGAAGTGTGAAGGTCCGAAATGCGACTGGAAAAAAGGTCCGCGTCCTGATTTCGGCAAATGCGACTGGAAAAAAGGTCCGCGTCCTGATTTCGGCAAATGCGACTGGAAAAAAGGTCCGCG
>JAFQUP010000031.1 GCA_017408405.1 Thermoguttaceae bacterium | reverse complement strand
TCTGGTGAACACGTACTTCGAGACCAAATACGGCATGGAGATCGCCGGGGCGGTAGATGTCATCCCGACGGACAACGCGGAATTTTCCAAAGACCTCCTCGCGATCATGAACCAGCCGAAAGCAGAAGGTTCTGCCGACCGTTACCTCATCAGTGAATCCGGAGCGAACGGCATCGCGATCGGAAGCCGGGACGTTCTGGCTGCCGCAGCCTCTTCACCGTTCGACATTTTCAACACTTGGGGACCCGCGTCCGGTGCAGAAGTTTACGCGGTGACGAACATTTCGGGCGAGACCTTCGGCACGACGGAGATCACGACTGCGGATGGCGACACGATGCACGTTTGGAACAAGCAGCTCTACCTGACGAACAACAGCGCAGAAGAGATGGCCGATTGGAACGTGACGATGGCGTTCGACATGGAAGAGGCGGGCTACGAATACGCGGACAAGGACATTTCAGACTGGGTCCTTCTTTACCGCGCAACGGAAAACGATGCGTTTATGGCAGTTGATGGTCTGGACACGACCGCGTTTTCCGATGGCTATCTGGACTTCACGTTCAGCTCGGATCTCCTTTCGACCGGCTACTATGCGCTGGGAACATCCGCAATCGTGAACGCTCCGGAACCCGGAACCTGCGCGCTTCTTTTGCTCGGAACGGCCGGTTTGTTCCTCATTCGCCGCCGCGGGAAGTAAAGGAGCTTTTTCAAATAATCCGGAAGTGGACCAAACCGAACGATGGAGCACTTCCGGTTTTTTTCCTTTAGGGCTGTTTAGTTCGGAAGAAGCAAAAAAACAGGCTATGGGGTTTCTTTCTGAAAATTTGGAAAAAGAACCTGGCGGCGGAAACGAACTCCGGGAACGCTTTCTGGCAGGTGAAAAAAGAATGTTTCTTAAATCCTTCGCAAAACTTCTTCTGGCAGCTCCTGCGTGAGAATTTGTTTTTGAATTTCGGCCCAATATGCCGCGTCACTTGATTTTTGCGTTGCGGTCTTGATTTTGGATTGGAAATTCGCTAATCCATTGGAACCAAATTTCATTTCCCATAGCGAGTAAAGCATTTCTTCCCTGCCTTCTTCCCGACCTTCTTCCCGACCTTCTTCCCGACCAACATTTTCTGCGCGCAGGATTTCAGAGCGGCGGTCTCTTTCGTATTTTTCACGAGCGAAAGCAGCTTCGCGGAGTTCACTGCTTGCGCTGAATTCACGATACTTACGGTATGTTGTGTGCAGTCCCGGCGTCCGTTTCAGAAGCGTTTCCATTTCGTCCTCCGTTTTCTGGTTTACGTTAAGTAAAAAATCAAGCCAGTCGTCCAGCGGCGATTCTACTCTGGTTAATGGGGAAGCTGGAACAGGCAAAGTATTCGTTCGTTTAACATTTGGTTTAACCCCTAGCTTTCGTTCTGTCAGTTCCAAAATATTGATCTGCAAATCATCTGTCAGGCGATACTCCGGATAATTCTCACTCATGACTGAAAAAACATGATGGAATCCCGGTAACTGAGGAAACATTTCAAATCGGGCCAAAACAATCGAAACGACCGGATTCAAAAACGAGTAATCATCTCCTGAACCAATTTGATCAGCATAGAGGCGGCTCCAATAATACAAAATCCGGCTTTCGAAGGCGTTGTGCAGCGCGGTCTGCATTTCAATATCGAACGTACGGGAATTTATGTCTACCGCTTTAATATCCAAAACGGAACCCTTATCTCCCAGGAAACTTTGAAGATTAAATGGGTTTTGAACCTCGATTTTCTCCGCAAGCGGTCGGTTTGCGCTTTTTTGAACCGCATTAATGAACGCAAGCAGGCCATCCTCACTTCCGGCAGATGAGAAAATGTAGCGAAACACCACGTCTGTCGTTGCCATTGGCTCGTAATTTGGTGGTGAAAAACTCATTTTTTCTCTCCTGATTTTTTCATAAAGGGTGAAAGTTCCAACTCCTTTCAATTATACAGAAATTTTTCTAAAAGTCAAGAAATTCATGGTGAAATTTCCGGATTTTCTTTCTGTTTTCATAAAGAGACTTTTGATACCTCTCTATTTTTCTGATTCCTGGAAGATAAAATGTCATTGAGGGATGAGTTTATGGAATTTGTTAAACAGAATCAGCGAAAGGCGGGACTAATGTGAATTTGCGGCTCTAAAGATTTTGTTACCTCCTATTTACAAAAAATCATATTTTGGTATACTGGTTTTAAAAGAATGTTTCAACTATATGATTTTCGCAGCCAGCTGAAAGAGAAAGAACATGAAAAACGCAATCGTATCAGCCGCACTCCTGAGTGTGGTTTTTTCTGTCTGTGAAGTACTCGCGGGGGGAGTTTTAGGGAATTTTTCGGGGGAACTGGTGCGGAAAAACTGTGCGGATCCATGGATTTTGCGGAATAACGGCAAGTTCTATCTCACCCGGACAGGAACGTCGCGAATCCTTGTGGAGGAGGCGGATCGACTTAACGCTTTCACATCGCACGAGTGTCGGAAAACGCTTGCGTACGACAGCTCGGCAGACCGGACGGTGAAGGAACTGGGCTTTGGAGGTGTGAACGGAACATGGAGCCCGGAAATCCACTATTTCTCGGATGATGATTTCCCCGGTTACGCGGGCTGGTTTCTGTTTCTTGCTCTTCGCGATTCCGCGCCGGGGGATTCAAGTCATGCGCGGGGTGTCGTGCTCAAATCGCTCACGGACTCACCCGCGGGACCTTACGGCCACCCCGTCACAGGGGAGCGTTTCACTTCGCAGCCGCTTCTGAATAGGGATGGCTATCTGATTTCGGACTGGGTGATCGGACAGTCCGCGCTGAGAATCCATGATGGGCAGTGGAAGGGAGTTTACGGTATGTTCGTGACGGAAAAAAAACGCGGAACCAGAGCTTTTCACCAGGAAATTCACATCGCGCGCCTGAAGACTCCATGGCAGCTGAATTCTGACTTCTCGGTCATGACCGTACCCGCGCAGCATTTGGAGACTATCGGCTCCGGCCCCTCGAAAAGGAGACCGGACGTTTTTCTGCCGAAGGTCGTGGAAGGCGCGACGGCGGTTTACGGCATCCGGGGGGACGTTTACGTGATCTACTCTGGCAGCGGCTACTGGTCAAACTACGGTCTTGGGCAGCTCACGTGGACCGGCGGGGATCCGCTTAAACGGGAAAACTGGGTGAAATATGACGGCAATCCCGTCTTTGGGGCGGGAGACGCGGATGGAAAACATATTCCGGGCCTTGATCTTCAGGGGATCGGCCACGCATCGTTTTTTACGGATGCGGATGGAAAGCGGCTTATGGTATTTCATGCCTATCCGTTTAACGCGTCAGAATTAGAAAAAGAGGTAGACGGCGTGATGCTCGCGCCTCGCCAAAAAGCTAAAGCCCGTAACGCCTACGTTCTTCCATGGTACCTCGACTACTCTTTGGACAATGGCGCGAGTGTGGGAGTTTTTCGCGCGGGAGACATCTCTCTTGGCAAAATCTCCGAGAAACGGTAAGATTGGTTTTCTCTTCTGTTCCCAATTTCCAGAAACCTCCCAATGAAACGTTTTCATTTTCAGCCTCGGCAGGTGAAACTTCTGTCGAATTGGAACCTTAATCTTTACCGGCTGTGGAGCCAGTGACGGTTTCTCTGGAATCCGAAGTTCTTCGTTCTTCTGATGGTCAGATCTGTTTGGGAGTGTCCGCTTTAGAAATTCCGGTATTGGAGAACGTTCTGGTCCGAATCAAAAAGAGGCTTTTCGGTACCATGCGAAAAGAGGGGATGGGATGCTGGATAAACTTAGCGGCTCTGGCTATGCTGAAACGAGGAGGCGGATTCTCGCGAAAGTGAAAGCCTCGTTTGAGATGATGAAGAGCGGCAGAATACTGCAATGTTCCCGATTTTGTTCTCGCGAAAAAGAAAAAACCCCGTAAAATACGGGGTTTCTGCGACAAAAACACGTCTGGCGGGGGTCGAACCCACAACCTACGGATTAGAAGTCCGTTGCTCTATCCAATTGAGCTACAGACGCATGAGTTCAGGAAAACCTTCCCTCAAAGTGTTTTCCATTATATCGGGATTTCCATTTTCGACAAGCGGGGGGAGGGTAAAGTTTTTGGAAAAAATGTCTTTTTTTGGAAAATTTTCAGAAAAAGGAGATTTTTTGACAATTTTTTACCAAAAAACAGTGCCCCCCCACATGACAAAATCTTTTTTTCGGCTATAATACGGGCAATTTTATGGATTTCTTTTTTTATTTATCGAGCGTCACGGGTCACCGCGGCGTATCCACAACGTTTATCGGAGGTTTTCCATGATCGTTACCACGACCGAACTGTTCAAACAGGCTTACGGCAAATACGCCATCGGCGCATACAACATCAACAATATGGAACAGGCCGTTGGTCTTTTCCGCGGCAACCTGGGCAAATCCGGCAAAAATGATGATCCGGTCGACGGCACCAAAGCTGCTCCGTTCATCATCCAGATCTCCCGCGGCGCTCGCGGTTACTCCGACAAGCGCATCCTCGAAGGTCTGATCCGCGCC
>JAFQUP010000217.1 GCA_017408405.1 Thermoguttaceae bacterium | reverse complement strand
GTAATTCCGGTTTAGCTCAGGTTTGGAGGTGAAATCCGGCGTACTTTCAGGATTTTCCGACCAGAGGACGAGATCTCCCATCTGAAAGATCGTGCTGGCTTCGCGGTTTCCGGTAAATTCAAAACGGTACTGCGAGAAATTAGCGTACGTATCGACGGGGAAATCATACTGAATGTAGCGGTCCGATTCCTTCACATCGCCGCCGGGGAGCGCCGCGTTCGTCACGGTGGCGAGCTGCGTCCATTCCGTACCGTCGTTCGTGCCGTAAAGGATCCAATCGTCCGGATCGCGTTCGTCGCCGTCGTTGGCGGTCGTGACGGAATATTTCACGATCGGAAGACGCGAACGCCAGTCTGCCGTATTCGGAGTGAACGTCAGAACGACTTTACTTCCGTCGTTGAGCAGATTGTTTTTGACAGAGCCGGACATTTCACCGCTGAGGCACATTTTCGTCAGGTAGTTCAGGTCGCTCAGTTTACCGACATCTTCTCCGGAAGATCCATATTTGAAATCCGTGCCGAACGTAAGTTCCGTTCCGGAGGCGTTGAAGACCTGCGGGGCCGCGTAACTTCCACTCAAAACGAGCGCGTCTTCCGTAGCCGCGTAGGTCGGCACACCGACTTTCGTCCAGACGGGATCCGCCTGCGCGCTGGACAGAGTGAAATAAAAAGCAACGCCGAAAGTAAGCAGCGTAAATGTTAAAAAGAGTTTACGTCGAAAAGCAGTTCGTTCCACTTTAAACATAGTAATAAAAACCCCACATTTAAAAATCCGACTGGACTTCAATTTCTTAACGCTTTTATTTTATCTCGATGTTTTCAAATATCAATGAAAATTTCTTAAAATTTGCTTCTTTTTAAAAAAAAATGTCAAAATAATGCTAAACTCTAACGATTTTATCTATTTTCAAAAGAAATCAGGCCGCGAGATTTCACGATTCGCAAACGAAAAGGCACTAAGAAGCATCAGAAACAAAAAAATTGAATTTTTCAGTCAGATCCCCCTTCAAATTTCGAAGGTAAAGAGTAAAATGGATTTTGAGAGCCGCGGTCTTTTGACTGAAGAAAATATCATGAATAGCCGATGAAAACTTTTGTCATTTCGCGTGGAAGCCGCGCGGATTCTGAAATATTTAGGATTTTTCCGGAAGTTCATCGGCTTGCCGCCGTACTGAAAAGGAGACAGATAATGAACTGGGATGATGTGAACACGGCGCAGGAATGGGATGAAAGTGTTCCGCCGTTTGAGCTTGATGAGGAAGAATCGGGACCTTATGATTTCTCAGATGTGGATTCCATGGAAAAAGAACCTCTGGTTCACGACGCGGCTCCTGAATATGACGTTTCCATGGCGGAAGAAGCTTCGCGCGAATACGTTGGTCAGTGGAATCGCCTGGTGAGCCGAACGAACTGGGACAAAGGCAAAGTAATTTATGAATGGCGGGAAAGTATGATCGCTTCCGGCGTTCCAAATCAGCTTTTTAGCGATGAAGCCTGGAGTCGACGCGTTGGAAACGTCACCAGCCAGCACGTGGGCCGTCTCCGTCGTGTCTACGAGCGTTTCGGTTCGACTTTCCAGAACTATGAAGGACTTTACTGGAGTCACTTTCAGGCAGCTCTGGACTGGGACGACGCGGAACTTTGGCTTGAGGGAGCGTCACGAGATCGTTGGAGCGTCTCCGCAATGCGCAAGGCCCGATGGGTAGCGATTGGCGCGCCGCCGGAACTCAAACCGCGGGAAGAGGACATCGTTCTCTCTGAGCTGGATGAAGATGTCGCGGCAGGCATGGATTCCGGAGCGCTTTCCGGCCTGAACGGAACCGCGGCTTTACCAACCCGGGAACAAATGGGGAAGATTCAGGCTGACGGAGTCGTTTCCAATACGGCTCGCGGAGTCAGTGAATACGGAGAGACGAAAATTCAGGATACTGACCTGGGTGAGGGCAAAGGTGAATTTGACTTTAGCGACACAGATCGTGATCCGAGAGCCGTACCGCCGGCAATAGACAGTGAAAATGGTTCGGACTGGGGAACGCAGGAAGATGAAATGCGCGGCTCCGTTACGCCGCAGCGCCTTTTCGAGAACCTGCCGCCGCTTCCTTCTGACCTTGATGAAGCCATGGAAATGTTCAAGCTGGCGATTCTCAACCATAAATTGGCGAATTGGAGCCAGATCACGAAAGACGATGTTCTTCTGGTTCTCGCGGCACTTCGTGAACTTTGCGAATCGAAATAGCGCGAATTTCAGGAAATTTCAGAATGGACCAGTGAAATCTTTAAGGACTTTCCCAAAACTCAATTCGCGGAAAATCGGTTTTGGGAAGGTTTCCTGATTTTTTGGGCTGATCTGTTTTGGATCTTTTTCTATTGAAAAACTTAAATTTAATTCATTTTTCATGCTTTCCGTTTCAGAAATATTTACGTCCTGGCAAGGAGAGGGGCGTCTGACTGGCGTACCCTCGGTTTTTTTACGTTTGGCCGGCTGCCATTTGCGCTGTCGATTTTGTGACACGATTTACGCACAAAATGTTTCAGACGGAAAGTTACTTCCAGTGGAAAACATTGTCGAAAAAATCGTTTTCAATGCGCAAAATACGGCGTTTCCGTCGACCTCCGAAATGTGGAAAAAAGTATTTTTCCCGGAGGCTGACATTCATCAGATCCCAGAACCAGTTGAAGTGAGAAAAATTTCGCACGTCGTTTTGACCGGGGGAGAGCCATTTCTTTTTCCGAAAATCATCCCTCTGGTTCATGAATTGCGTCAGCGCGGACTTCACGTAACGATCGAAACATCTGGAACCTGTGCTTTGCGAACAGGCTGCGATTTGGTTTCCATCAGCCCTAAAATGCGCAATTCAGGTAATTCTCAAGTTTTGACCAATGTTTCCGGTTCGCTCGAAACACTCATTTCAGACGCTCGCGACTATCAGATTAAATTTGTCGTCGATCATCCTGAAGATATGGAGGAAATATTCGAGTTTTTAAGTGATTTTCCGTTTATTGAGCGCAGGCGGGTTTTGCTAATGCCGCAAGGTAAGACATTTGAGGAAATTTTGGCACGTGAATGCTGGGTTCAGAAAACAGCGCGTGAAAATGGTTTCGGATACTCTCCCCGAGCACATCTTTTCTGGTTTGATGCCAAACGCGGAGTTTAAAGCAGAGCAGAGCAATCTTTTTCAACCCCGAGCCGGGCCGTCCCGATATTTTGTGCCCGGCAAAAAATTACTCCGCGTAAAAAACGTTTCAGAATCTACTTTTGTTTCAGAATCTGTTTTCCGCAAACAGCCCCAAACTAAATGATTCCAATCAACCGTGTCGTCCATTCGTAACGATTCGGTTCCCCTTCCTTTTCAGAGTATTCTTTCGCGGCGGCGATTTGGATATTGAACTGGCGCGTTTTGCGCATTGCCCCTTCTCCTTTTCCCAGCTCAAAAACGACGAAATATGAAGTCAAACGCCGGCTAAACGAGACATTTTCAAGTCGGACGAATTTAATATCCGCTCCCTGAAATTCACGCAAGATGAATTTAACGGCATCATTTTCCATGAACACTTTATAGGAATCGAGATATTTTTTGTCCGTCGTGTACCGCTTGAGAACACCCACTCCCTTTGCGCGCTGAACAGCCGGATGTTCCAGCTGAAGAGCCTCCAACTGCCTTCCGGTCGTCATTAACTCAAACCACTGTCCGGCAAAATGACGGGCAGAGTTGATTTCGCATTTTCGATAAACGTCAGCGGAAACCCAACCGGCAGTTCCGCAGAAAAGAGTCAAACAGAGACTAAAAAAAGCGAAATTTTGTCCAATCATTGGCTTCTTGTGAAGAGCAATAATCAAAAAACCAACTAAAAGAACCAGAAACGCACAGATTGGCAAAAAAAGCATCTTATCCGAAAGAAGAGCCAAGGGTGAAGTAAGCCCCATACCAGCTCCGATGATGGCCACGACGCAGACATCTCTCGTTTCTTCAACTGGATTTTCAGTATGTTCCATGAATTTCCTCGCTAATTTGAATGGAAATTTATTCTAATTTTCAGTAAGCGGAACCCCAAACGGGTTCACGGGAAGCAGCTCCGTGAACCCGTAATTCCATTAAAGACGCCGTCTTCGCCTTGGAAGTTTCTTTTCTTCCTCGTCTTGCGCGATTTCCAACGGCGGAACCGCTGTCATGGTTGGAAGTCCGGAAAAACCAGGAATCTCATCCCGTTTCAGTAACTGATTGATTCGCATTTCAATCCGCGTCAGCTCATTACCTTCCTCAGGAGCGACAAAGGTAAAAGCGACCCCTTCATGCCCCATTCTGCCGGTTCTTCCGACTCGGTGAACATAATCATCACAGAATTTTGGAATGTCGTAATTAATGATATGTGAAATTCCGGAAACATCAATCCCGCGGCCAACGACATCTGTCGCGACAAGAAACCGGGTCTTTCCGCTTCGGAATGAAGCCATGACACGGTCCCGCTTGCGCTGCTGAAGATCACCATGAATCGACTCAACACTGGAAATCTCTTTCGTTAAACGATTGGCAATCCGTTCAACTCCACGTTTGGTACGGCAAAAGATAATCGCTTGTTGAGGCTTTTCCCGTTCCAAAAGTTTCAAAAGAAGATCAAATTTCAGTTCTGGATCAACCGTGAAATAAAACTGTTCAATCGTTTCACTGGAAATATCTTTCTGTGAACAGTCCACCAGTTTCGGTTCCCGCATATACTTACGCGCGATTGATTCAACTGACGGCGGAATCGTCGCGCTCAGTAAAAGCGACTGACGTGACTGCGGGGCCATGCGAAGAATTTTTTCAATATCCGGACGAAAACCAATATCAAGCATTCTGTCGGCTTCGTCCAGAATGGAAATCTTCAGATTTCGCAGTTTAAGCGACCCGCGTTTGATATGGTCCATGATGCGGCCGGGAGTTCCAACGACAATATCAACTCCAGCCCGTAACTGCTGAACCTGAGGCGCGAGCGGTTTCCCACCGTAAAGAGCGACACACTCCAAATCAGAATATTTCGCGAGTTTTTCAATCTCATCCTTGACCTGAACCGCCAATTCACGAGTAGGTACGAGAATCAGCGCCTGCGGGTCAAAAGAGTCTTCGTCAAACTCAATCATCTGAAGAATCGGAATGGTAAAAGCCGCGGTTTTTCCCGTTCCGGTCTGCGCCTGTCCCATGACATCATTTCCAGTGAGAGCTTCAGGAATAAATGCCTGCTGGATACGCGAAGGAGTTACGTATTGAGCATCGTCCAAAGCCAGCAAAAGCTCTTTTGAGAGTCCCATTTTCCCAAATTCGGAATCTTTGAGCAAACGATAACGTTCCTCTTTTTTCAAAGATTTACCGTTCTTTGCCGACTTGTCTGTTTTTCCCGCGCTGGAAGATTTAGCGGGTTTTTTACCTTCGGAAATATCTTTATCTTTTAAAGATTTACTTCCCTTGGCACTTTTTTTACCTTTCCCGGAAATTTCACCGCGGTTTTCTGAAATTTCTCTATCCGCGGTAAAATTTTCCGTAAGAGTTAAGCCATGAGCCTCGTTTTCTTCTGAAATATCGACATTTTCGTCAAAATTCAGCTCTTGAATGCCTTTTTTTTCGGAATGTCGCTCCGTTTTTTGTTTTTTTTTACCTGAAGTCTCGTCTTCACTTTTTCCCGAAGAGAAATCAACATCGTCCGAAAAACTCACGAATTCATCCGGATACTCCGCAACCAGATCTGAAATCGTTTTCTTCCTGTTTTTTTTCGTTGCCCCGTTCTCTTTTTCCCGGCTCTCCTTTCGGGATTTCATCCGTTCGGCACATTCCGTTTTCGAGTCAGAACCACTTGAGGAATTTCGTCTTTCCTTTTGAGAAAACGTTTCTAACGAAACACCTTTTTCGTCTTCAATCGTTCCTTTCGCGTTCAGGGATTTTTCCATACCATCAGAAAGAACATTTTCAGCCGCCTGTTCAGCCTCGCCACGAAGCTTTTTCAGGCGCAGGCGTTCACGACGGGATGGCCGACGGGACGGTTCCATTGCCTCTAACGGCCCTGAATTCCCTAACGCGTTCATAGCCGTCTCCGCGGGAATTTCCGCGGGAAAAGCCGTTTCCGCCACAGAAACGGAAATCGAATTCGGATAAATTCCGGTTCCAGGCAAAATCGGAACGGGCATCGCCTGCGGCAACGGCATTGGCGGGACAGGCTGCCCTGGCACAGGCGGAAATGCCGCCGCGGAAGGAGCCATAAGCTGAGAATGAATCGCAGCCAGTGCCTGATGGCATTGCTGAATCATTCCCCAAAGCATTTCATGCTGCTTAAGCAATTCATTCCGCACTGATGGATCAAGAGGAGGCGCGGGCATCGATGAACCTGCCATTGGCGGAGGCACAGGCATTGCGGCACCTGCCATTGGCGGTAAGGGTACGGCAGGCGGCACTGGCTGCTGCGGATAAAATGGAGTTTGTGGAGAAGCAAGATAGGGATTTCCCGGCATCATACCCGGAATCGGCATAACCGGCGCATTTCCTTCTGCCGTCGGCAACGTTTCGGCCTTCAGTACTTTTTCCGCCTTTGCTCCTTTTTTCCCTTTTTTCCGTTCCTTCTCCTGCTTACCCTCAGATTTTATCTTCCCACATTCTTTTTCAGATTTTCCAGATTCCTTCCCAGGCTTCTTCTCACATTTCCCGGTACATTTGCCTTTTTCATCGCACAAATCGCATTTCCCGGAATCTTTCGAACCTTTTTTCCCATCTTTCTTGGAACATTTTTCTTCTTTACGGGAATTTTTCCTGTTCTTTGAATTTTTCTCCTGCGATTTTCTCATCATCTCATCCAGCGGAGAAAGCTGACCATCTTCCTGAAACTCATGAAAAATGGCGCAATCCAGTGGACGGCGTTCCGCGGCGGTCACGACACTATCGTATGAGGGAATTGCCAAATCCGCCATACTTATGCCCATCGGCAACTTTTTAATGCCGTGCGACTTCATTTCCTCTTCCACCGAACGATGAATTCGCGTATTGGCAACCTTAACTCCATCCACGATAATGGTTTTCGTTTGAATTGGATTCACCGATGGATTGGACGCAATATGTGCCCGCTGATTTTTTTGCCTGCCGCGTTTTCCACTTTTTACCGGCAGTCTGGCCGAAGCGAAGGAGGCAACCATCGCGTCTATTTCCTGTTCCGTAACCGCTTCAGGAATATTCTGTTCCTCAACGAAACCGTTTTCGCGTAATTCAAAAGCAGCGGTTCCCCTGCGTGCTTTGCCCTTTTCGGAGCTTTTGCGTCCTGAATGTTTGACGGATTCCGCTTTGGGAGTTTCATCCATGGAAACTTCCTCGAAAACAAAATCTTCTTCAAATGAATCATGCCCTCGAAATGGGCGGCTTGAGCGTTTTTTATTCATAGTCAGAGAAATTATTTTTGTCAGCGAATCATGTTCCAGATCAGTTTAGGAATCACGGGAGAATACGCCTGGCTTTAAAGCAGTTCTTTTCAAGGTAAATTCAAAGGATTCACCTCTTAAACACCGCTTCAAAAATGAAGTACGCGTAAAATCTGCCTTTTACTCAAAATGTTTTATCCCAAACTGTCATTTCAGGTTTTCATATCGTATTCAAAATTACTTTCGATTTTCGGGCTTTTATCTTCCCCAAAAGCCCAAAAACACCAAACCGAAACAGTTACCAGGTACTCTATCCAATATTTTCCTGGAAATTTCGGCCCCAAAAAGTAAACTTAAACATGAAATGGGCAACCATCAAAGATGAGGAATGTCGATACTCCTGAATCATTTTGCCGCGATTCTGTCTGATTTTGAACATTAAACAGGACTTTCTCGAAATCAAACGTTTAAATTTCAAAGTCCGTATCGTTCAAATATCAGGTGAACATTCAAGAGCTGGCTGCCCCCATACCCAACTCGGCCAAAGCCTCAAATCAGGAACATTAATTCTGAAACTGTTTTTCATCGCGGAGCCAATCTTCCAGCTTTTCAAACTGGCGTACGAAGCTCTGTTCTTCCACCCGAATCGGACTTTTAAAGAAACTCGCGAGAAAATCCATTCTTCCGGTAAAATTACGGCGGCGGGCCAATTCCGTGAGCCGAACCAAATCCAGCACCAGCGGAGCTGCCAGGAGCGAATCGCATCCCTGCCACGTAAACTGAAGTGTCATGGGTGTCCCAAGAAAACCTTGGAAATGAATATGGTCCCAAGCGGTTTTCCAGTCTCCCATGCTCTTAATATATTCGATTGTCACGAGTGTCTGCGGTGCGTAACCGAGAATCTGCTCAAGCAGATGATTTTTACTGGTGACTTTCGTCGCTTTATTGTGCGGATCATCCAAAACGACCCCATCGCGATTCCCAAAAATGTTATGCCCGACCCAACTCATGACACGCAGATTACGGTGGGCAAACATAGGGGCCAAAACACTTTTCATAAGCGTTTCGCCTGTTTTGCCGTCGTTTCCGAAAAAACGCGCGGAAGTCTGCTTGGCAAGCTGCTCAAGTGCTGGCGGTGTCGCGCCTAAAGACGGAGTAAAATTCACGAAATCGAAACCTGTCTCAAGAGCCGCGACAGCATAAAGCGTACTGGCCGGTACCGGCGGTTTCTCAGAGGAATCCAGCAATTGACGAAACGCTTCCCAATTGTTCCACTCCCTGCCGCGTTTTATCTGTTCCGCTTCAGGAAGTTTTTCTATTTCAGACTCACTGAAATATTCGCAAACGGGTTCCGTAGACATCAGGTTCACGACTATCAAATGAGAAAGCTGGTTTTCGGCGACAAATGTTTTCATATCCGACTGCATCGCGGATATGGTTTCACGAGGCGTTAAATTCTCTTCACGCTTTCGATCTGCCATATTCTCGACGACTTTCCCGCTATTCGCCAGAAATCCTGGGAAAATTCGGGTGTCAAGTTCCGCCAATTCTTTCAATATCGGCGTGACGGCAGATCTCTCCATCGCTCGCTGTTCGATCAGTTCATTCGCGGCCTTTTCAAACGAAAAATCTCGAATCTCATATCCGGCAGGAACGAACTCACTCCACGCCGGCATTTCAATGTCAGAAAACTCCGGAAGCTCTGTCGTCAGACCAACCGGCTGAACCAGTTTTTTCTGGAGGTTCAGAAGTCCAACCAACGCGGTGGTCGCGACTCCGCCCCAGGCACCTATGATCCAAAGTCCTGTCCTATTCGTTTTTTCCGCCATGATTTCTGCCTTTGACAAAATAAAAACCAGCTTCTATTTGTGATTTTATCCACACAAACTATTTAAGCTATCGAATTATACCATATTTTCCAATTTGCGCAAAGGGATTCAGGGGATTTTCTCTAAAAATTCCAGAAATTTCGTTAAATTTTCTCTAAAAGTTCAACCTTTACCAACCGTTTCGATTTTAACGATCCATTATCTTCCATTTCTTTCCTTCTTTCTCATCCTTTTTCACAAAAAGCTGGTAATTTTATCTTTTTTGAATACTTGACACACTTCTGAAAATCAGTATAATTGCTAAAAATCCAGAAATTTGGGGCAGGGGACTTCCTTCTTCCCCTTGAGATTTTCAGGAAAAGCAATTAGCCGAATTTGGAACATTTGGTTCTTTCCCAAAATGTTCGGCTCATTTTATGAGGTACCCAAAATGAATTCCAATATTCAATCCATTACGCTCTCGCCAGTTTCCCCAATCTCCGCCGAAATCACTCCTCCCGGTTCAAAAAGCATTACGAACCGCGCGCTTGCCATTGCCGCGGCCGCGGAAGGAGAATCAATCCTGCGCGGGGCATTGGACAGTGAAGACACGCGAATGATGATGGATTCACTTCAAAAAATGAACATTGCTCTTCAGC
This sequence comes from Thermoguttaceae bacterium, assembly GCA_017408405.1. Lineage (GTDB taxonomy): Bacteria > Planctomycetota > Planctomycetia > Pirellulales > Thermoguttaceae > RGIG3701. Next base: position 73,349 of record JAFQUP010000217.1, on the reverse strand, counting down.
ATGACCCTGAAAAATCTGAAATTCGCATTCAGGGAACTGGCGGCGCGTTTTTCGTTCCTGACGAAAAAACGACTGAACTTTTCTGCGGAAACAGCGGCACAACTATCCGATTTTTAACCGCAATGTGCGCGAATTCCAGAGGAATATTCCGGCTGGACGGAGTCGAACGAATGCGTCAGCGTCCATTAGGAGATTTGGTTAACGGTCTGCGTCAGTTGGGAGTTTCGATCGAAAGTGAATTGAAAAACGATTGTCCACCCGTCATTTTGCGCGCTAACGGAATTTCAGGAGGAACAGCTAAAATCCCGGGAAATGTCTCCAGCCAGTTTTTAAGCGGTCTCCTGATGGCTGTCCCATACGCGAAAAACGAAACGAAAATCTTTGTCGACGGAAGTTTGGTCTCGAAACCGTATGTGGACATGACTATTTCCGTCATGAAAGCCTTTGGCGTTGAGATCCATGAACTGAAAACAGAAGAGGGAACCGAGGCTTTCAGAATTCCCCCGAATCAGAAATATCGCGGACGAGAGTACGTCATTGAACCCGACGCTTCCGCGGCCAGTTACTTCTTTGCCGCCGCGGCTGTCACCGGAGGAGAAATTCTCGTTCGAAATCTCTCTCGCGACGCTCTCCAGGGGGATGTCGCTTTCTGCGATTGCCTCGAGAAAATGGGATGCGCGGTAGAATATCTGCCAAACGCGATTAAAGTTTCCCGTACTCCTAAATCACCGCTTCACGGTATTGATGTCGATATGCACTTCATCAGCGATACGGTCCAAACACTTTCCGCTGTCGCTCTTTTCGCGAATTCGCCAACGACTATCAGAAACGTCGCGAATATGCGAGTGAAAGAAACGGATCGAATCCATGCCGTAGTGACTGAACTTCGGAAATTCGGCGTTCGAGTGGATGAATTCGACGACGGCATGACGATTTACCCAATTTCCTCTCTTGATCTTGACGCAATTCCGTCTTCTTTGGAAATTGAAACATACCGCGATCACCGAATGGCAATGAGTTTTGCTCTGGTCGGCCTCAGAATCCCCGGTGTCACGATTCTGGATCCCGATTGCACGGTAAAAACATATCCAAACTTTTTTGACGATCTGAACAGAGTCTGCAAAACGAATTTCAAAAAGCAATGAACATTTCACAAAAAATCGTTCTTCACGCCGATTTTTTGTGAAATCGGAGAGAATCATGATTGAAAACCGTCCCATGCGGTACCATTGCTTCCAGAACCATTTTGAACCTGTCAGGAAAAAAACATGAATATGAAAACTCCCAAAGATCAAAAAATTTTTGCGGATAAAAAATTTGAAGATCTCGAAAAACGCATTCGCGTCCTGGAGGAGCGTTTCGCTTTCTACGAATATGGAAACGAAACACTTAGCTCCGTCGAATTTGAATTGGAAAAACGTATCCAAAAACTTGAACGCGAAAATCAGCAGCTTATTGAGGAAATACGCCGCCTGCGTGCCTGCCTGCGCGATCCCTTCAATCCTCAACTGGAGAAACCGCCGCACTATTGAGAGCGAAAACGATTTTCAGATTCCGCGTCGGAACCCTTGGAATGACTCGATGAAACGAAGATTTCAGTTCGCGAACCGTTCCCGAATCAATTTCAACGCGCTCTCTACCGTCTCACGAGTCGGCTGATGACCCGAGGCGTGATTAAGCAAGAATATCTCCAATTTCTTTCCCGCTCTTTGGGAACTTTCCTGTGCCTGAGTCAAAAGCGGCCTGGTCCGTTCTCCATCCGCTTCACCCGCAATCAGGATAAATGTTCCTGGAGCGTGAAGTCTCAGCAGGGAACTGTGATCCAAACCATTCTGTTGAAAAATTTCAACTTTATCCTTCCCCCAATACCATGGATCTTCCCAATTCGTATCTTCCCAGCGCATCCCAAAATCACTTGCCCAAATGAGCGAAATCCGTTTATCGAGTGTCCCGCCGTAAAAAGCCATCTTTCCCCCCAGTGAGTGACCGGCAATTCCCAAACGATCACCGTCTACGCAATCCAAATTCGCGAGATAATCTACCGCAAGACGAACGTCTGACGTCACCTTTCCCATTCCTGTCCATTTCGGATGCTGGCGTTTCAGTTCCTCCGCTGCCCGCTGCCAAAATCTCAATCCCTGGCTTCGGCCAGCATCTGCCTCATCCGCGAGTAAATTGAACGGATACGCTTCAACGCAAAGCACGACATATCCTTCACAAACCAAAAGCCTGCCAAATTCCGCGTACTCACGCCCGGGCTTTTGACGCTTTTTAGTAACCAGATCATATCCGCACATTCTGTCCGGATCGTAGTACGGCACGACAAATCCTGGACGTTTTTCACCCTCCTTTAAATCAAGCGGTTTAAGCAAAACCATCTTTTGCCGAGTTTTGGGACCATTCTTCTGAAAAAGAATTTCCCCTTGGAATTCATCGTTTACGAACTTCTCAACGCATTCGATTTCCGCTTCAAACTCATGGTTTTCAGGCATTCCCATCGCTTCAAACCAGATTTGGCGTATCTCCTCGCATGAAATTTCCTCATCAGCCAAAAGATTCTCATAAAAAATTCCTGAGAATAAAAGAAACCAAAAGCCTCCGCAAAGAAAAAATATCATTCCGCGCTTTTTCATGAGTGAAATCTCCTGAATACCTGAAGGAATAAAGATTCAAAACTAATCTTTCGCTAAAAATCAAAAATTCATGCTTCATCCGGCAAATACGCACCGAAGTTCGGATAATCCCCTCTCTTGCGATAATTTTCAATTGTTTCAAATCGGAAAACAGAAAAAAACAGGAAAAGATCCATCAAAGGGCTTTTCCTGTTTTGCTAATCTTCCATTAGATTCCAATTCCGGACCGCTCAAAAAAATGACGAACCCCAAATTGAAACTTAATCGGTATGTTATTTCGCGGCTTCGGCAGCTTTCTTCGCCTTCGCCTTGGCACGACCGCGAAGTTTCTTCGGAGCCTTGTCCGCGGTCTCAACTTTGCGATTGTCAACGCGGCGCTCAACCAGACGGGTCGCCTTACCAACGCGATCACGGAGGAAGTAAAGCTTCGCACGGCGAACTTCAGCGGAACGAATGACTTCAATATTCGCGACTCGCGGACTGTGAACCGGGAACTTGCGTTCAACGCCTTCACCCTGGACAATACGGCGAACCGTGAACATTTCACGCGTGCCGGAGCCGCTGCGGGCGATCACGACACCGGTGAAAAGCTGAATACGTTCTTTGTCGCCTTCGACGATACGGCAATGAACGTTGACGGTATCACCAATTTCAAAATGCGGGACTGCCGGCTTCATGCTGGATTTTTCGACCAGCTCCATGATTTTCTGACTCATGAGTAAATCCTTTCAAATATCTTGATTTCTTATTCGGTTTTGGTTTCGGTTTCTTCCTTCACTTTATGCTTGCGGCGTTTCTTTTTCGGTTGAAGCGATTCCTCATAACCCGGCGGAATTAATTCAGGCCGACGCTCTTTCGTCAACCTTAAATTCTCCTCACGACGCCATTTTTCAATATTCGCGTGATGTCCAGTAAATAAAATTTCTGGAACCTCCAATCCCCGGAATACCCTCGGACGAGTAAATTGGGCAGACTCAAGAAGCCGATTGCCGCTTGAAAAGGAGTCCGTTACTGAACTCAATTCATCTCCCAAAACTCCAGGAATCAGACGAATGATCGCTTCCATCATGACCATACTGGCCACTTCTCCGCCATTCAAAACGTAATCCCCAATGGAGATTTCATCCGGCTGGAGAATCTGACGCACTCGATCATCAAATCCTTCATATCTCCCGCAAAGAAAAATAATTCGTTCATGCTGAACTAGCTCCTCTGCGACTGTCTGCCGAAAAACTCTCCCGGCAGGAGTAAGCATCACAAGATGCCCAGGATTTGATAAAATCGAATTGTCTAAACGCGATTCCGAAATACTCTCTTTCATCTGGCAGGAAAATTCAAGTGAGCTTTCGCCCCAAATTCCACGCTGCACAGACTCTACGCAATCCACGACCGGCTCTACTTTCAGAACCATCCCGGGACCGCCGCCGAAAGGACGATCATCCACAGTTTTGTGTTTGTCATGCGTCCAATCGCGCATATTGTGAAGCCCAACGCTAACGAGCCCATTCCTGATGGACTGATGGAAAAGACTTTCCCCGAGATAATTCGTAAACATTTCGGGAAAAAGAGTCAAGACATCAAAGCGCATGGGACCTTTCCACTAAATTTCACTCGGCAGCTTCTTCAACTTTCACAACCGGTTTCACCATACGGGTCGAAGTCGGACGCGGACGGCGAGCTTCAGCCAATTTGGCCATCGCGTTTTTCTGAGCTTCAAGATGAGTCCCGTTTTTGCCGTATTTTTTAATCAGAACAGCAACTTTCGGGGTAGGCTGAGCGCCTTTGGCTAACCAGCTCTCAACGCCTTCAACATCCAAAACGACGCGGGCATCAGTTTCCGGAACCATCGGATCATAAGTACCAAGTTCCTGGAGAACGCGGCCACAGCGCGGCGCACGGGAATCCATCGCGCAAATGCGATAGAACGGGCGATGGAGACGGCCCAGTTTTTTCATACGAATTCTAACTGCCATAGGAATTTACTCCTTTTTTCAAAACATTGAACAATCTGGCACGACGAACAACGCACCAGCGACCATTACCGACCCAAACATCATGGATCCTGGATAATGTACGGTTTAAATATCCTGAATTTGAATCATTCCTGACCATATTCAAGATCGTTATTTCAGAAGGTTTAACCCTTCTTGCGTTTTTTCATTTCTTTCTCGCGCAGTTTTCGCATTTTAGCTTTTTCTGCCGGAGTAAGACGTTTGCCGGTATTGCCTTTAGCGACGGAACCTGCCGCGTTCGCCAATCCCGCGGGTCCCTGCTGCATTCGGCGCATTAATTCCTGCATCGCGCCAATTCTGCCGCCAGCTCCCATTCCCGACATCATTTTCATCATTTCCGCCATACCGTTGAACTGCTTAATCAGATCCAACACCTGCTGCGGATGAACGCCGGAACCACCTGCGATTCGACGGGCGCGGGAGGGACTAATGCATTTCGGATTTTCGCGCTCCTCTTTCGTCATGGAGTTAATGATGCCGTTGATTTTGTTCATTTCGGCATCCGCGTCCGTATTACCAAGAAGCTGCTTCAAATTTCCCATTCCGGGAAGGAAACTGAGAATCTTGCCGAACGACCCCAGACGACGCGTCTGCGCCATCATCGTTTGAAAGTCATTAAAGGTAAAAATACCTTTTTTAAGGCGCGCTTCCTGCTCTTCCATCACGTTCTGGTCAAAAGCCGTCTGTGCCTGACGCAGGAGTTCCTGAAGGTCACCGCCGCCAAGGATTCGGCTGGCCATACCCTCCGGAGTAAAGTCCTCCAGGGAAGTTGAGGAAGTGACCTGCTCACCAGTACCGATAAATTTAATCGGAACACCCGTAACGTGCTTGAGCGAAATCGCGGCACCCGCTCGAGAGTCACCATCAAGTTTCGTCATGATGACGCCGTCCAGCTCAAGTGCCTCGTTAAACGCTTTCGCGCTATTCACAGCATCCTGACCGGTCATCCCGTCCACTACGAGGTAAACCTGATCCGGAGAACACTGCTGGTCAATGCGCACCAACTGAGCCATCAGTTCTTCATCGACATGAAGACGGCCCGCGGTATCAAGAATGACCACGTCGCAGTTTTTAGCTTTCGCCATTTCCAGCGCGCGGGCACAGACTTTCACCGGATCTTTTTCTTCATAGTCGGCGAATACTGGAATATTCAGCTGCTCGCCAAGGGTTTCCAGCTGCTTGATGGCTGCCGGCCGCTGAAGGTCCGCCGCGACGAACATCGGTCGGCGTCCGCGAACCTGAATACGCTTGCCCAATTTACCGGTAGTTGTCGTTTTTCCGGACCCCTGAAGACCGCACATCATAATCGTCGTGATGCCCGAACCTTTCAGATGAAGGTCATTATCCACTGGCCCCATCAGTTCAACGAGTTCATCGTAAACGATCTTCACGACCTGCTGCGTCGGATCGATCTGCTTAAGAACCTCTTCACCGCAGGCTTTCTCGCTAACGCGCTTCATGAAGGCTTTGACAGCTTCATAGCTGACATCAGCCTCGAGCAGGGCACTTTCGACCATGCCGAGTCCCTCACGCATATTCGCTTCCGTAAGTTTGCCGCGGCCACTCAGGGAACGCAATGCGGAACTCAAACCTTCTCGAAGGGATTCAAACATAATTCGACTTTCTACTAAACAGTGGACAAACTAAAAATATCAGGAATTTGAATTATAGCGCGTTTTTTCTTTATTTCAAGGGGGGAGGAAGCAAAATCCTCTGATTTTTTCACATTAAGCAGAATTAAGGAGCGGAATTCCAAACGCGCAACTGAACAAAAAATTGACTCCTCCCTCTTCTGGACGGCTTTTCAAGCAAAAAACGGAGCGTTTTGAACTCTAAAAGACTCGCTCATTCTCTGCCATCCCTCAAGAGGCGTGATTTTCGGGAAGGCAGTCCAAATCAAAATTACCCTTTCCCCAAAAAATCAAGTTTTAAAAGGTTCAGGTTCCCTCAAATCAGCAGAGAAGAAAACTTTAAAAATAAAAAACGGCAGTTACCTCTCTGGAAACTGCCATTTTAAAAACCTCGAAATTTTCTATTATCCTTTTTTCAGTGCTTCCATCCGCCTTTCTTCCGCGGCTGCCGGACGCGAATAAATCGGAAGAAGGTTCCAGAGGTCCGTTCGTTCTCCCTCTTGATATTTCCTGAAAACATTTTTTCCCAAAGCCTCAATCGAAGGAAGCCAAAATTCCTCAGGAACAGTACGAATATTTTCCGGAAGATATTTTCTTTTCTGCGCAAGAACCGGCCCAGCCAACCAGCTTCCCTCCGACAGTTCCGCCCAATCGTCAAGTTCCAGCATTTTCATTTCTCCTTCAGGAACCCAAAATCCCGCCTCATTTCGGTTAAAGTTTCGGGCGATAACCTGTCCACGCTGGGCATCAAGCGCAATAGAAACTTTTTTCACTTCTTCCGGCAAATTTTCAGCAAGCAGATCAAGCGTATTAACGGCAATAATCTCCGCTTCCGCGGCATACGCAAAAACTTTTGCGAAAGCGATCCCAACCCGCAGCCCGGTAAATGAGCCAGGTCCCTGAACGACACCAACGAGCTGAATATCATTCGCTTTCCAATTTACGGAAGCAAGCAGGTCTCTGACCATCGGAGCAAGATACTGCGCGCTTCGCTGACCGGGCAAAAGAGTTTGAGACGCCACGACCGTATCATTTTCCAAAAGGGCGGCACTTGCTGAGACATCAATGGTTTCGATTGCCAAAATTTTCATGATGACCGAAATCCTGTGGGCGAAATTTCGCCAAATAAAGTAAAATGAAAAATCCCCGAATAAACAAAATTCGGAACCTGATTCACGCGAGAGAGTCTGAAATCGAGACAAACTCTGCGCATTTTACCGTTCTGTCGGTTTTTATTCTCCAATAATATTGACAATTTTTAAAAAATTTTCAAGGGGGGCCTCGACGAAAATGAAATTTTGAAGATAATAGTAGTTTGTGGATTTGTGTTTTTATGGAATAGTTTGACTTTTCCGTTTTCGTTTCGCCGCCAGTTTTCATTTATCACTTTCCCCATGGAGCAATTACCATCCAGTGACGCCGATGATTATTAACAAAATCTCCGTCACTTAATAAAGAATGAAAACTGATTTCTGCGACAAAACATTTCATCGAATGAATCCTCCAATCCGAAACGGAAATAACGCCTTAACCGGCATTTACCGAAACATTCCGATTGCTTTCAAGAAGACCTCCAAAATAAGGAATTTCAAAGTGAAACGAGCGATCATCAGCGATATTCATGCGAACCTTGAAGCACTTCAGGCTGTCATGGAAGATATTGAAAAACAGAACGTAAATGAAATAATCTGTTTAGGGGATGTCATTGGATACGGCGCCAATCCGCTTGAGTGCCTGGACATCGTGATTCAAAAATGCCAAAAATGCCTGCTCGGAAATCACGAACTGGGTGCTCTCTTCGATCCGGAAGGATTCAACGGCAGCGCGGCTCGTGCCATTTTCTGGACTCGTGAGCAGCTTCAGGCTCCATCCGAGAGACGTGATGAACGTTGGGAATTCATCAACATGAATCCGCGAAAATACTATTTAGAGGATTGGAAAGCCCTTTTTGTTCACGGTTCTCCCAGAAATCCGCTTAATGAATACGTTTTTTCTGATGAAGTTTACGAAGGCTCAAAGAAAATCGAAATGTTGTTCAACATCATTACGCACGTCTGTTTTCAGGGACATACCCATATTCCGGGAGTCTTCACTCAGGATCATCGTTTCCTGTCACCGGATGAAATTAATTATGAACTTGATCTCCAGCCGGATCTCAAGTACATGATTAATGTCGGCTCAGTCGGTCAATCTCGAGACGGCATCGCGAAAGCCTGCTACGTGACAGTTGAGGAAAAAGAGAACGGAGTCCTTCACCTTGTCTATCATCGGGTCGAATATTCCAATCAGACTGCCGCTGAAAAAATTTACCAGATATCAGCCATCGATCAGTTTCAAGGCGATCGCCTCTTAAGCGGACGCTGATTTCATATCGGATTTCGCTTTTGGTTTCCAGTGCGGCGCGGCCGTTCATTCCTGAACTTCATCCCTTTTCAGTTTGTTCCGCAGGAATAAACAGGAAAAAAAAGAGACCGCGAACGAAAAGGAGTGAAATTTAAATGTTGCCGCGCAAAACCTTTTTTTGAAAATGTCCATTTTGATTCCCCTTTTCAGGGTTGGTTTTTTACTTTTTCAATACGAAAATTAAGACTCATGTCACGATTTATTCAACCACCTCAGCAGAGGTACCAAAGACCTCAGGCCTCGCGAACTGCCAATCCGCAATCTGGCGGCTGCTCCCAGTTTCTTTTTCTTTTAGCTCTGCTGATGCTTTTCAATCTCCTTATCCTGAAAGCCTGCGCGCCGGAGGAAGGAGCGGATTCCGGAAATACGAATTTGACTCATGCGATGCTGGACATTGCTCAGCCGGAAAAGATGGAGCCGGCAGAAAAACTCAATGTTCCGGAAGATTCGGTCTCAAATGAAGCCCCGGCTTCCACAAATACTCAAACTTCCGCTGAATCGGGCGCGCGCCTCGAATCCATTCCCGCGCAGCTTGAAAATTCGAATTCAGACTCTGGAGAAAATTCTGTTTCAGAGCGAACATCCGCCGCGACAGCTGAAAATCCCAATCGCGGTCCCGTTTCCTGCTTAACCCTCGGTTCCGCTGATCCGGAAAGTCCTTACCGGATGCTCGTGACTCTTTCAACGCAAGGGGCTTCCGTCGCGCGCGTCGAAATGAACGAATCACGCCTGGCAAGCATGAGCGATCGTCCGAATTTCAAAGGGGGATACCTTGGCTCACTGAGTCTTGAGACGGATCCGAATGCCGCCGGCGGCTGCCTGGTTGATGTCGTTGGGGAAGGAACGCCTGCCCAAAAAGCGGGAATCCAGGTCGGCGACCGCATCGTAAAACTGAATGAAACTGAAATTCACAATGCGCAGGACTTGACCGAAAAGGTTCAGGACCTCCTGCCCGGCACCAAAGTCAGCCTCACGGTTAAACGAGGGGCGGAGCAGACTGAAACCATTCTGGAAGCAGTACTTGCCCGTGAACCGGTGAGTGTCATCGCGCCGGAGCGTGAACCGGACGAAACGCTCAGTCTTGAGGACGCGATGAGCAATACGCAGGTAAACCGCGTGAATAATTTCTCATTCCTTACCGCTTTCTATGCTTTCGGCGACAAGTCGTTGGCCAAATTGGACGTAGAAGTCAAGAATCAAATCCAAAAAGATGATTTCCAGTTCCTTGATTCCTTCCTGGATCAGGAAATTCTTGGCTTCGACATGCACACGGCAACCTGGAAGGTCGAAAGCGCCAGTCAGGATTCCGCGACTTTCCTTTACTCAATGCCGATTTACGGGATGGAAGTTCGCAAAACATTTACTCTCGCGCGCGTGGAAGAAAATCAGAAAAAAGACGAAGCGTCTCCAACGTATCATCTGACACTGAATGTTTCGGTTAAAAACGTCGGTACTCACGAAAGAAAAATGGCGATTCAGCAGGATGGTCCAACCGGACTTTTGACGGAAGGCTACTGGTTCTGCTCCAAGGCAGGGCGTGACTGGGGTACTCCCGGTATTCGTGACGTCCTCATTGGTTACGAAGGAAAGAATACGCCGAATGTCTATACCTGCTCAAATATCGCGAACGGAAAATGGGGACGGCACATTCAGTGCACGCAGACGCCAATCAACTATATCGGTGTGGACGCGCAGTATTTTTCGTCAATCCTGATTCCGGACAAAGCGAGTTCTTCGTTGCCGATCGAACGTTTTGTCACGCTCCGGGTCGGAAATGTTCCGCAAAAATGGATCACAAAGACCAATACTTCCTGTCGCGTAATGTCTCCAGCCAAAACGCTTAAACCTGGTGAGGAAGCCAATCAGCGATTCACTATTTTCATTGGTCCGAAACGTCCCAAACTCCTTTCGCAATACGATTTGGATAATGTGGTTTATTACGGATGGTTCTCATGGATCGCGCGTATTCTGGTTGGTATTCTCCATTTCTTCTACTCCATTTTTGGCAATTACGGAATCGCGATCCTTCTGCTTACCGCGCTGGTGCGTCTTTTGATGTTCCCGCTGTCAAAGAAACAGATTCTCAGCTCAATCATCATGCAGAAAATCCAGCCGGAAGTAAAGCGCATCAATGAAAAGTTCACAGATCCGATGGAACGTCAGAAGGCTCAAATGGAGCTTTTCAAAAAATACCGGTATAATCCGATGAGCGGCTGCTGGGTCATGCTCATTCAGCTCCCAATCTTCATCGCCCTTTACCGTGCGCTGCTCGTTGATGTCGAGCTTCGCCAGGCCCCGCTTTTCACTGAAACGGTTCGTTTTTGTTCCAATCTGGTTGCTCCGGATATGTTCCTTTACTGGAAAAATTTCGTTCCTGAATGGATCGGCAGCGGATACGGTTTCTTTGGTCTTGGTCCTTACTTTAACCTTCTGCCGCTTTTGACGATCATCATCTTCCTCGTCCAGCAAAAGATCATGATGCCTCCGGCACTCGATGATCAAGCCCGAATGCAGCAGAATATGATGAAATTCATGATGCTTTTCATGGGATTTATTTTCTTCAAGGTTCCGTGCGGTCTCTGCATTTACTTCATCATTTCCAGCCTTTGGGGATTGATGGAACGTAAATTTATGCCGAGTGCTGATGATTACCAGCTCTCTACTGACGGAATCATCGACATGCGTGTTCAGAACGGCAAAGCAGTCAGTAACCTGAATTCGCCTCAGAAAAAAGAAGGGTTTTTCACCCGTCTCAGTAAAAAGATGGAAGAAATCCAAAAAGCGGTCGAAGCCCGGGACGCGGAAATTGAACGCCGCAAAAACCAGGAACGCAAAATGAAGAAAAGGTAAAAAAGTACCTAAAAAGCTCAACGTGTTTGGCAGACACCGGAAATTCCTGGTGTCTGTCAAAGCGAATTACGCAAATAAAAAAGCCGACGAAAAAACCGTCGGCTTTTTAAATGACCCTGAATCAAATTCTTAAAATCCGTAAAATCCGCTGTTAAATTACGCCGGATAACATTTGACGTCTGAAATTAAAATCAGGAAGTCCCCTCAAACCTCTCGGCAACTCACTGTTGGCGTTCAATCGCGTAATTCGCGAAACTGGAAATAGCCGATTTAGCTTCGGATTCCGGAAAAACCGTCAAAAGCTCAATAGCCTCCCGAATAAGTCCAACGGCAGTATTCCGTACCGAATCATAAATACCGTATTCGGTAAGCATTCGCCGAATGGCAGAGTATGTTCCAGAATTCAAATTGTTTTTGATTTCTTCGATCAGTGCTTCTTTCTCTTTTTCCGGTAAAGCAGCCAAAAGACGAATAATCGGCAACGTCAATTTTTGTTTGGCCAAATCCGAACCAAGAGTTTTTCCCATTTCCTCCTCGGAACCGAGAATGTCGAGCAAATCGTCCGCGATTTGAAACGCCTGTCCCAGACAGCGACCGAACATAGCCGCGTTTTGGACACGCTCGTCCGATAAAATTTTCTGACAATCCGAAAAATCATCAGCCTTTTCGGAAAACAGTTCCTTTTTCAACGCGCAAAAAACACCTAACCGGCAAGCACATTCAAAAAGAGCCGCCGTTTTTCCAGAAATAATCGCACAGTATTCCTCCTCAGATAGGTCAAAACGGCCTCTGGATCCAACCTGCCTCATTTCACCGTCACACAGTGCGCAACTGGTTTCCGCAACGATTTGATTCACAATCAGATCATTAAGCTGGGCCACCTCAAGCATTGCCCGGGCAACCATAAAATCTCCCATCAAAACACTTGTCTCATTATCCCAAGCGGCATTAATCGTCGGAAGATGACGCCTGGTAAGAGCTTCATCCAAAATATCGTCGTGAACCAGAGAGGCCGTATGGATCGTTTCAAGCGCGGCTCCAATGACATAATGTTCTGCGGAAATAGAACCAGCCATTTGAGCAAAAAGGAGGTGAAGGGCTGGACGCATTCGTTTACCACCGAGTCGAAATCCATGATCCACGACCCGTTTAATAAATGGATTTTTACTGTCGAGAAAATCATGAAGCTTTTGCTCAATAACCACCAGGTCATTCTGAATTGCCGCATAAAACTCACGCAAAGGCGCGGGCAGTTGTTTTGCGGAAAAACTTTTGTCCATACGTTCCCCCCACTAATACTAAAAATTTCTCGAATTATATCATATTTTCAAAAGTAATGCTAGGGGGAGGGGTGATTTTTTGGACACGAATCTCGTGGAAGAAGATTGCTCACCCTTCAAATTATTACGCGCGAAATACATTTCCAAAATCCAGCGTTAAAATTCTTTTTTCTTTCTCAAAAAACAGGCGGAAGAACCCAAATCTCCATTCGCTCCATTCTCTTTTGGAAATTGAGTTTTAGAAAGTCCCCTGAAATTCAAAATCAATCACGTTTCCAATGGCTTTCTCAGAACAGGACACACGTTAAACCACTCCTGACCACGGCGCTCCATCCATTCTTCCGCCTCTATCGGTCCCCAACTTCCAATTGGGTATCGAGCGGGGTACTCAGGAGAATTTCCTTTACTTAAGTACGTATCCCAAACTTTCTGAATTGGATCCATGATCTTCCACGCGACTTCAGTTTCATCATCACGAATGAAGAGTCCGGGATCTCCAAGAATGACATCCAGTAAAAGACGTTCATAGGCTTCGGGAAAAGTTTCCCTGAAATGCCTGGAAAAAGTGAAACTCATGACAGCATGAGAAATTTCCTTTTCCGTATCGGGTACTTTCGTCACGAATCCAAGCTGAATTCCCTCTGCCGGCTGAAGCTGAATCAGCAGGGAGTTCGGAGCACAGTTCTCCGTTTGCGGAAAAAGCAGATGCGGAGGTTTTCGAAAACGAAGCAGAATCTGAGTCGTTCGGCACCCCATCCCTTTGCCGGAACGAAGGAAAAACGGAACTCCGCTCCAACGCCAGTTTTCAACATAAAGCTCCACAGCGGCAAAGGTTGGTGTCGCCGGTTCAAGAGTACCTTCATTTTCCATATTTCCCCAAACCGGATCTGGAACGTACTGCCCGCGAATCGTCCGTTCACGAACCTCTTCAGCCGTTTGGAAAGGACGAATGGCCTGAAGTACCTTCACTTTCTCATTTCGGATACTTTCCGCTTCAAGGCTGGCTGGTGCCTCCATCGCGGTGAGAGCCAGAAGCTGAAGAAGGTGATTCTGAAACATGTCGCGCAAAATACCCGCGCGATTAAAGTAAGAGGCTCGATGCCCAACCAAAGCCTCCTCACTCGCGGTAATTTGAACGTGATCAATAAACTGCCGATTCCAGAGCGGCTCAAAAATCGAATTGGCAAAACGAAGAACCAGTAGATTCCGCGCAGTCTCTTTCCCGAGATAATGGTCAATACGGTAAATTCTGTTTTCAGGAAAAACTCCCCTTAACGCCGCGTTCAGCTCTCTGGCGGTCAACAAATCTTTCCCAAACGGTTTTTCCACTACGATTCGACAATCCACGCCTTTTTCCCGAAGTCGAAAAACTTCCGGTGTCAAAGCGCTGAGAATCGGCTGATAAAGCTCTGGAGAAGTCGCCAAATAAAAAATACGTATCCCGAACGTTCCATTTTCCAGAGAATCAAGTCGTTCGCCAAGCCGCGCAAGATCTTCAGTACTCGTGCCGTCTGCTGAAAAGTAAATCATATGTTGGGCAAAATCACGCCAGACAGAAGGAGAATCACCTCCCTCGGAATTTTCCGGCACTTTTTCCTTTTCCCATCCTTCAGACCATTCGGAAGGCCAAGACTCAGGTCCTTCCGGATTTTTTAGTGAAGTGAACCATTCCTCATTCGTCATTGGTTTTCGCGCAACTCCCGCGATTAGGAAATTTTCTGGAAACTGTTTCTTTGCGTAAAGCCGGGCAAGAGCGGGAATTAGTTTTCTTTTCGTCAGATTACCCGATGCCCCAAAAATCACCAGAGAAAACGGTACTGAACCTTTTAAGTCTGCCCGACCTTCCTCAATAAAAGGTGCACAGGAAAAATTTTTTTCGTCAGCCAAATTCGTCGAACCAAAAGTCTGCCCGAAAGCAAAATCGTTCCTCGATATTGAGAATTCCATCCTATCTTTTTCTCCTGTCAATCTTCATTTCCTCCATGATGAACCGCAATGTCAAATTCAGAAATTGCCGGAATAAGCATCGCGGCAGTCGTGAAACCGTACATTACGGCAACAACCAGAAAAACTCCCAAAGTATAGTTCATCATCAATGCGCTCATGGCATAAAAAGTAGCGAAAGGACATCCGAAAGAAGCAACCCCAATCGCGGAAGAAGGATTTCTTGCCCCAAGCGCAAGGAACATTGCCAATCCGCCACCAGCCATAAAAGCCAGGAACGGCTGAAGCTGGGCATGAAATGAACCGCCCATGGAAAGCATCATCCTCAGACAGACTGCCACGCCTACGAAGAGAAAGAAAAGAGTTCCCATGCTCACGCCAATGGCACTCCTGCTCCCGGCATAAGTCATCCCGGAATGAATCCCCAAAACCGCGGCGAAAAAGAAAAGAACAATCAGTCCAAGGAAAAGATAAATAGTTATCTCCACAGAAGCCACGTTTTGCCAGCAAAGGTAAACCAGAAAAAGAAGTGGCAGCAAAACGATCTCCCGCGTATTCCAGAAAATCCCGCCAAGTTTCCCAAAAACAATCTCTTTTGGAGAAAGGTCCGTGACGAGCAGAAGATCAATTGCCCGTCCGTCTCTTTCTCCCGTAATGGAAGTAACAGCCTGAGCATTGACCAAAACCAGAGCTAAAAGCGCAAGCGGAATAAAAACCTTCATCGAAAAAAGAAAAACAGCGGCATTTTCCTGATAAAAAGTCAAATCAAACTGACTCAAATGCTGGTGAACGCCCCAAAGCGTTACGCCAAACAAAAGAAAAAAGCTTAACCGAATCAGAAACGCGCGTTTACCATATGCTTTCGTGCACACTTCACGCCAAAGAATCGGATTATCCCAAACATTTCTGGAAGAAACATCAAAACCAGAAACCGTTTGCGAAGAGGTTTCAGAAAATCTCTCTGACGCGGAATCAGGTACGCCCTTTTTCTGGTTCTCAATTTTATCTTTTCGCGTTTCCGCCGCATTTGATTCTTCCGTTTCTTTTTGAAGGTTCCCATTTCCCTTCCGGCTTCCCTCAAGGCTCCCATCCTCGAACAATTCGAAAGGTTCATCCGCGGTTTGCTCAAAGGTTACGTCCCTCTTTTGAACGGGATGAGTTTCTTCTCTGCGCTGTTCCGTACTATTCCACGCCCGCACCCGAAAAATGGTCCAGAGGGAAAGAACCGCCGAAAATGAGACCGCCACAATTGGAAATGGAAGGGTTTCAGAGGAAAAACGCGTAATCCCAAGCATTGCCCGCCAAGGACTGAGGAAAGAGGCAACTTCAGGAGCAGTCCAACTGCTCCACGTAATAGAGGTGGAAAAGGAAAAACTCGGAAGAACAAATCTTTCGCCAAAAAATCCGGAAGCAAGACATTCCCCAAAGGCAAGCCATACGACAAGAATCAAAGAGGTCATGGAAACCGCCTGGAAGGTCTGCTCACGCCAAAAAGCGATGAATGTTCCCAAAACCCCGCAAATCAGTACTGCCGAAAACGTAATCAGCAGGCACTGAAAAATCTGCTCCGTACTTACTCCGCCAAAACAGAGAATCATGAAAAAAACCGGTGCCGCGGCCAAAAGATTCACGAAAAGGTGAAGAAGCGAGGAACCCAATTTGCCAAGGACAAGTTCCGCGCTATTCATACGCGTAAGTAAAAGAAGAACCAAGGTATTTCGATCTTTTTCCTGCGAAACATTCCCCGCCGCGAAAATGGCGGAAAAAAACATCGCGAGAACAAGCTGAAGAGGAGCAAGCAGCGCGAAAAGAGAATTCCCGAATCGGGACATGTCCCCAATATCGGAAATAAGCTGAGTACCGGAAACAATCAGCCAAGCCGTTGCCGTCAGGATAAGAAGCGACACGGTGTACGCGGTACGTGAAGCGTAAAGTTTCGCGCGGCGCGGCGCAATCGCCAGCTCACGCTGAAATATGGGACCAAAAATCATGAGTACTTAATAAAAACAGGAATTTGAAAAACTTTTTCTTTCATTATGCCTGAAAATCTCTTTTTCGCAAGTAGCGGGAACTAAATTTTTGAGAATTTTCTGAATTTTTTTCCAAACTCATCTTAAATAAAGAATGCCAATCTTAAAAAACTGAAAATTTCCTTTCAATGAAACGTCCCTGAATAAATCCTCTATTTCCGATACTTCCATCCCGCGGATTCTGAAATTCAACATAAACATCAATATTCTATTCCGCCAGAAAATATCCAATTTACGCTTTTGCCAATCGCAAGCAATCGATAAAAACACTCTAAATAGTACGAATGAAAAAACTTTTTTCAAAATTTTGAACTTTTTGGAAAGTTTTCTTGCGTATTGAGAAAGAACGACCGATAAACCCTATATCAATTTAGATTTTCCTTTTATTTTGAAGAAAAATCCCCTTTTCATTTCTTTTCTGCTCAACTTTAAGGGCAGGTTATGCCGATTTTATTAGTAAGTTGATGATGAGCGAGATTTCATCAGCGGATTAATGAAAGCGGCTGTTCCAGTTTCTTGCTGTGTTTCCAGCTTTTTCATTTGTCAAAAGCAGTACTTCCCATGAACGGATTCTTTGTTTTACGAATTTCCATTGCGTAATTCAAGATTGCGTAAAATTCATTTTATGTTAAAAAAACCGTTGTGGAAACCCCTGTTTCCTGATTTCAGACCCTTCCAATGAAATACCAAAATAAAATTATTTCGCGCGGAATTAACATCGTGAAATTTATGAGGTATTAACAGATTGGAATTTTGGGATTTTTCAGGGATTCATTGACGAAAAACCTTTAGTCCGCAGGTCTCGTTTCGTTTTTCATTGCACTTTTGCGTTTGGATTTCCTCTCGTTTTGCGCGATATTTCCATAATTGGCTCGTGCCTTCGAGAAAATTCCATCCATTAAAAATTTTCCTTCCAATTTGAGAGGCTGCTGAACCAAGCGGATCACTCACGATTGGCAATAAAAACTTTTATTCAATTGGAATTCATGTTTCGGACATTGGAGATTTACTGAATCGGTTCGATAGATTTCGAATACGGGAAAGTCACTGACTGAAAATTCAGAAAATTCCGGATAACGGAAAATTCACAGAATGGTTTAACTCTGTTTTCGGAGAGAAAATCTCCCCAAACGCGGGAAATCATTTTGGATGACTGGTCCTGTTCCGTAAGTTCCATTCCTCTGTTGACTGAAAGAAAATCACCTTAACGCAAAAGTTTGGATAATTATCTGGGCGAAAGAACATCCAGTGGATGCTCTGTTACCCAATATTGTCCCAAGTACATTAATTTCAATACTTTAATTTCAAAACGGAAGGATATTTGAAAACAGTGTTCTCAAGTGAAAATTGTTCGACGAACACACGGTCAACAAATTTTTTCGCTTGGTATTCACTTACCCTTTACGAATGAGCCGTTCAATTGTCGTTTTCTGGAATAAATTTCAGAAATTACGTTGGAAAACCATGGATTTCGCACATGATAGATTCCCAAAAGGTCTTTATCCCGGAATTAATGTGTCATTATTCCCAATTGTGATTTAACTATTGAGAAATTTGGCACTTAATGGGAATCGTCCTTTTGGCGGGAACGCAAAATTTCCATCGGACTCTTGATCCCAAAGACCGGATCAAATTAAAGAAACGTTCCCAAACGGCTTTTCAGTGGGTGAAAATGAGAGTTTTTAAATTTTTGAAAGGCACCAGGAGTTCCGTGCGCTCGGAAATACGCGTGACTTTCGGAAATACTGTCAAAAATCAAAATTATCCCTTTTCCGGAAATTAAGTTTTGCCAACTCCCTGAAACAGAAATTCATCGGAAATTCAGTTTCTACTTTTGCGTTTTCCCGGATTTGATTCTCGGCAAAGCGCAAATTAAAATTAACCAGCCAAACAAATAAATTTCGAAAAGAAGACAATCGCTCTTTTTTTCGATACCAGGACATCTTTTTCCTGAAGTACGGAAATGAATGGAAAAAGATTGGCAAGGTCCTTTCACAAAATGTGAACGTTTTTCTCCTGAGGGAAATCTGCTTAAACAGCAGAAAACGGAAAGAGTCTGCCTCTTCCCAACCTTCATGAAAATCGCGAAGGAATAATTCCAGATTCACCCCAAGTGTCCGCGGAAACCGCGAGGCCTATGGTTTGGAGTTTTCGCTGCCGATTTCACTTAAAAAGTAAATGGAATCGGCACCCAAAATTCCTTTTGACCGGAGAATTCGAAATTCGCGTCTTTTCACGAACGTTGACCAGGCAAGCAGATTGTGATTGGGCAAGAAATCTTTAAACATGGAGGAATCAATGGTTGCTGTCAATTCCAATTCGGAAGCTGTCGCACAGTGGTGGGAAGAATACAAAATGGATCCTCAAAACCAGGAAACACGAAATTTACTGGTTGAAAACTATCTTCCGCTCGTGCGTTACCACGCGCAGAAAGTGTGGCAGCGTCTTCCGGACGGTGTGGAACTTGATGATTTGGTCTCGGCCGGCGTTTTCGGTCTGATGGACGCTATTGATGCTTTTGATTTGACTCGTGACGTAAAGTTTGAGACCTACTGCGCTCCGCGAATTCGCGGCGCGATGCTTGATGAATTAAGAAATATGGACTGGGTTCCGCGTTTGGTACGTACCAAGGCCAAACGAATTAACGAAGCAACGAAGGAGCTTGACGATAAACTCGGCCGAAAGCCGACGGATGAAGAACTGGCAGATTATCTCGGTGTCTCTGCGGATGAATTTGAAAAAATGGCGAAAGAAGCCAATACGGCAAGTGTCGTCAGTCTGAATAAAAAATGGTGTGAAACCGACGGCTCGAAAGAGGTGAGCGAGCTGGATGTGCTTGAAGATCAGCGAGGGGAAGATCCTACCAGCCGACTTCAGAAAATCGACACAATGCGTCTGGTTACGAAGGGATTGAAAAGAAACGAACGTCTGATTCTTTTGCTCTATTACTATCAGGACATGACCATGAAAGAAATCGGAATGACTCTGGATTTGAGTGAAAGCCGAGTCAGTCAAATCCACAGCAGTATCGTTCAGCGCCTCCAGGGAACATTAAGTGAGCGAAAACCGGAATTTACGGTCTGAACGGCTCAAATCCTGAAAAAAATCATATTTCCTGCCTGATCAAAGCCCGATATGCCATTTGGCCCGGGCTTTTTTCTGTTTACGGCCCCTCCAAGACTGCTTTCCAGAAGCAAAAACGAGAACGTTTTGAATTTGAAAAGGCGCCAAACGTTCCGCATACTCGGAAAAATACGGAATTTCCAGAAACACAGGTAAAAAGCGGAATTAACTGTTTTCTGGAAATTAAGTTTTGGAAAGTTGTCCTGGTATTCAAAACCGCAAAACAGCGCGGCCTGACTTAAAGAAAAAATCCAACGGAACCAACTCCAGTTAGTGAAGTCCTTCTTCCAAAACCTGGCGCGTCCCGGACGGGTCTGCGGATTCGCACGTTTTCGTGAGCACTTCAATAATCTCGGAAAGATCCTTCCGCCATTCTTCCCGGTCACCATCAGGCAAATCCAAATCAATGAATTCCCCTAAAAGCAGAATCAGACGCAGAAGGTGTCGGAAAATCATTCCTTCCTGTTTCTGAAGCCCTTTCGCGCCAATGAAAGTATTAAATTTTCCGTTGAAACGCAAAATCTCACCAGCCACCCAGCACGGCCAGACTCGAAGATCCGTCACGAGTGGAAATTCATGCTGGAAAAGACGAAACAGTTTGTCCGCAAACGTCAAAGTATAGATCG
Source organism: Thermoguttaceae bacterium (assembly GCA_017408405.1). Classification (GTDB taxonomy): domain Bacteria; phylum Planctomycetota; class Planctomycetia; order Pirellulales; family Thermoguttaceae; genus RGIG3701. The sequence goes on along the minus strand of JAFQUP010000217.1, from coordinate 52,817 downwards.
GTTCGAGTCCCGCCTCTCGCCGTTCTCGCCGTTCCTCCGGCGTGAGCGCGATCAGTTCCCCAGGAACGGCAAGACCAAGATCCAGAAGCCGTGTGTCCAGAAATCCGCACGCAAGTCTGCCGCGTGGAAGATCCTCCTGAAACGGAACACGAATTGCCGGCCCCAATGAGTAAGGAAGCTCAAGAATACTTTCAAAAGCCTGAAGACGTTCCTTACGGTCCGCGTGCGGAAGATAATTCAAAAGCCATGAACCGTAAATGGGATGAACCCCGCGAAGCTGAGCCATTGGAACCATTTTCTCCGTCGGGACCGCCAGCCGCGGAACATAAACAGGTTTTTCCTCCTCATGTTTCACACTTGAAGCGAGAACTGCCGCTCCATTAATAAAAACATACGGTTTGGAAGACTCTTCCTTTTCATTTTTTTCCTTCACGGATGATTCGTTATTTTGAGTCAAAACCTCAATATCAGCCGAAACAGTCATTTTTTCCTTTGAGGAAACGGATGGAGAAACGACGGGCGATGAAGATTTTTTAGGAATATCTGATTTCACTGACTTTTTCTTACTTAATGCCGGCTGAATCCCGCCGCCAAGTGTCAGACCGGCAAGAAGACTGCCAGAAGAAAGAGAAGTATCCGTCCCTGAAATATTCCGCGCAGCATCCGCTTTCGTTTCCGGAAGATTTTCTTCCGTACCATTTTCACTAACCGCGTCAGAGGCTCCGTCTGTCTCGAAATCGCCAAGCAGTCCCGAACCAAATCCGGATTGGGATTTTTCATAGTGAAATCCGGAAAGGGAATCGTCCTTCTTTTCTGCTGTTTTTTCCTCTTTTTTACCCCAATCCAAAAGGGAAATCACCGGCTTGGCTTTCGGTTTCGCGTAAAAAACCGATTTGGCAGCCTCTTCATTTTTTCCCTTGTCGCTTACTCTAAATCCTTCCGGGATTTCTTCTTCTGCCAGGTCGTCAAAAAGTCCAACCCCAAAACCAGTTTGTTTCGGTTTTGAAACATGCTTTTTCGCAGCTTTAGGGACACTAATGGCCGGCCCGTCACTTCCCTTGGCACGAGAAATTTTCCACATTTCCAAACTCGGCGTTCCCTTACTCTTGGAAGACGTTTCCAAACGAATTCCCTTTTCATCCTCGGTTTTCTCCGCTCCAGCCGCCCTCTCGCCCGCTGAAGTTTCAACCTTATCCGAAGTCTCATTACCCTCCGCGATCCGCTCCGCGTTTTCATGGTCCGCCTTCGATTCTTCCCGCGAAACAGAAAAAATCTCCTCCTTTTCAGGAAGCGGCGGAGCACTCACGGCCATTTTCTCCCGATCCGGACGCGGCAGAGACGGGAACCAGTCTTCCGGCGGTTCCGGTTCCAGTTTCACGTAATTCGCGCTCCAGAGCGTACCCAGCATTTTTTCAAGGTCACACTGGGCATCTGTCATCTTTTTGCCGAAAAGAAGCCGCTTTTTTACCAACTCGCGAAGTCTCTCAACTTCTGGTGAAACATGAAGCATGAACGCCAGCATCCGCCATGGGACAAGCCCTTTACTTTCCAAATTTCCAGCCGGCGCGCTGCGCAATTTATTGAACTGCTGCTCCGACCAGTACTGAATATTCGGATTTCGTTTCGGCTGCTTTCGTTTAAGGGCTTTCTTTTCCGCCAGAATTTTCGGATCCTTGGAATCCGCCGGGAGCCGGTTAAATTTCTCCTGCCAGCGAAGAATCTGAACGTCATCCTCATGGCACAGAACAAAAACATGCCCTTGAGTATCAAACTGCGGCCTTCCCGCGCGTCCAAAAATCTGGTGAGCACTCCCAGGATCAATAATCGACTGTTTTCCTGCCGGACCTTTCATGATGCTCGGAAGAACGACTGAGCGCGCGGGCAGATTAATCCCCGCGGAAAGCGTTTCTGTGCACGTGCATACGGCCAGAAGTTTCTGTTGAAAAAGATACTCCACGACTCTCCGATATTTGGGAAGGATACCCGCGTGATGAACTCCAACTCCGCGAACCAGAAGCTGCTTCAGCTTCGGACCCGCTCCCTGCGACCAGTCAAATCGGGCAAGCTCCGCCATCAGTCTGGATTTCACCTCCGGCGTAATCAAATCCTTGCCGCGAATTTCCTCCGCTACGCGCCAGCACTCATCTCGGTTGAAACAGAAAACCAGCGCCGGCGTCATTCGTTCCTCTTCATTCCCAAGACACATTAACTGAATCTGCTCCACGAGCGTCTGATCGCCAACCCACTGAAAAACCAGCGGAACTTTACGTTCTTCGCTCTGAACCACCTCCAGCTTATGCTGATGTTCAAATTCCAGCCAATTCGCGAATTGCCCCGCGTTTCCAACCGTCGCGGACAAAAGAAGAAGGCGGATATGAGGAGGAAGCAGGGCTAATGAAAATTCCCAAACGATTCCGCGTTCCGGATCGTTAAAATTATGGAATTCGTCCATGACGACCGAATGAACGTCCTGAAAATCATCAAAATCCTCGGGATGAAGCAAACGGTTAAAAAGAATCTCCGCCACCACGACCAAAACTTTCGCCTCCGGATTCACCTTATGGTTTCCCGTCACCAAACCGATGTCATTCGCGGAAAATCCCCAACGAACGGCTGATTCCTGAAGTTCGCGAAATTTCTGATCCGTCAGCGCGATCAACGGCGTCGTGTAGTACGTGCGTTTTCCCGTCGTAAGTGCTTCAAAAACCGCGGCTTCCGCGATGAGTGTTTTTCCAGTCCCGGTCGGCGCACAGACCAAAATACCCTGTTTCGAGGAAAACCATGCCAAAAGCGCTTCTTCCTGAACCGGATAAAGAGAGTATGGAATCGTTTCGAGATATTTTTCAGCAATTTCGTCGCGAGTCAGTTCTGTCATGTTCGTTTCCGTTCAAAAAGCTTCTCAGGAAGGAAAATCTTACCCTCACCTGAAAATTTTTTATGAAAAAGGCTAAAAATGAATTGAATATTTGCCAAGTATAAAACATTTTCCGCGTTCTGTAAAGGAGTAAATGGCACTTTGAAGCAAAAAACACCGAAAATAAAAATTTCTTCTCTGTTTACTCAAATAAAATAAGTAAAATATGATTAAAATGCCGATTCACAAAAAATTTTTTCATTTTTTTATAAAAAATTATCAAATTGGACGTCCGGAATCCTTTTATTCTTTTAAAAATATGCTATAATTGATTGTGGGTTTGTTTTGGATGGAGAAATTTTGAGCAGGGAAACAGTCGGGAAAAGGTGGTTGAGATGAGTGAGAGTAACGAACATACGTTTCCAGTGCCGAGTATCCGGCGTCTTCCTCTTTATCTTTCATTTTTGCGAAAGTTGAGAGAGCAGAATGTTGAAGTCGTTTCGAGTACCAGAATCGCGGAAGAATTAGGCCTGACCGGAATTCAGGTCCGAAAAGATTTGGCAATGACCAGTATCGTTGGGCGTCCAAAAGTTGGTCATTCCATTAATGAACTGGTGAGCCACATTGAACGTTTTCTTGGTTGGGATCAGCCGCATCCCGCCTTTTTGGTTGGTGTCGGACATTTGGGAACCGCTCTTCTCGGATACAAAGGATTTGAGCAGGAAAATCTGAATATTTTGGCATCTTTTGACAATTCTCCTCAAAAAATTGGAAAAACGATTTTAGGGCGGCCAATTTATCCCATATCCGAATTTGCCGCGAAAGCAAAAGAAATGTGCGTAAAGTGCGCGATTTTGACTGTTCCAGCTGCTTACGCGCAGGAAATCGCGGATTTAATGGTTGAAGCAGGCATTCAGGGAATCTGGAATTTCGCGCCGGTTCAGCTCTTCGTACCCAAAGAAATTATCGTTGAAAATGTCTCGCTTTCTTCCAGCATGGCGGTTCTTTCGCAGAGAATGGCCGCGCAGAGCAGACCCGACTATCTGAATTGGGATTTGGAGCCTGACGTTCATTCAAACAATAAATCGTCCCTGGACGTTAATCCTCGAAAGCGAGTCCCCAAAAAGGCAGTACCGCAAAAATGAAAAAACGTGTCCTTTTTTTGGCGCACAGTTCAATGCGCGGCGGCGCGGAATTCTGTCTCGACACGACTCTGCGTTTTCTGGATCGGGAAACCATTGAGCCTTTCGTGATTTTTCCAACGGAAGGACCAATGGCCGATTCTGCCCGTGCGATGGGAATTTCGGTTCAGATTCTTCCATTTTCATGGTGGATGCTCTACGAACCCTCCGCTTGGGAGTGGAAAAATCGTCTTCGCGTACCGTTTCGGCATCGTTTTTTAATACGTTTCATTCAAGAAAATAAAATCCAGGCGGTTTATTCAAACACAGCCTGTCTTTTTGAAGGCGTTTTAGCGGCGCGTGCCGCGGAAATACCGCACATAACGCATATTCACGAAGTCCTTGAAGACCGTTTCATGAGACCGCGCTGGTTTACTTTGCCGCAGATCATTCGTTTTTACTTTGAAAACAGCAAAAATGTGATTTTTGAATCAGAGTCTTCGCGAAAAATCGCCGAAAAGCATCTTCTGAAATCAAAACCTTTTTCTTTACTGTGGCCTTTCGGAGACTGGAATCCGCTCTGGCCTTTGAATATTCTCTCCGCCTCCGGAATCACGTCACTTCCCGCTCGGGAACGCACCTTGGAAAAACTCCTTTCAAAATCCATCGCGATTTCGAATTCAGCCCGTCTGAGGCTTTCCGACGCAGAAGAATTCCAGTCGAAAAACGCTTTGGATTCATGGAAACAGCTCGCGAATTTCGGGGTTCAATCCTATCCCAAAAAATGGACTCTTCTCTGGCTGGGACGTTTTTCTGAACGAAAAAATCCGCTGCTGCTGATTCAGGCGGCCGCGTTACTCCCGGAGAATATCCGGCGCGAAATCCAAATTATTTTAGCTGGAACGGGACCGCTCGAGCAGCGCATGCGGCAAGAAATCCAGGAAAACGCATTGACTGAAACTTGCCGAATTGTGCCGTTTCAGGATGACATCCGCCCCCTTTTGCGCCTGGCAAACGCGCTCGTTTTGACTTCGCGCGAGGAATCATTCGGTTTAGTGCTTGTCGAAGCCGGAATGTTCGCGCGCCCACTGATCGCGGTTCGCTCTCAAGGGCCAAGTGAAATCATCCTTGACACTGAAACCGGTTTCCTGACCGAGCAAAATGACGCGCGGACTCTCGCCGAGCGAATCATTACTCTTTTTCTGAATCCGGAACTTTCTCAAAAAATGGGTGAAAACGGGAGGAAACGTGTCCTGGAGTATTACGATCCGGTAAAAAATACCGCCAAAATCACGGACCTCTTTTAAAATCGCCTGGAAATAAAAAAACTGTTTTTAAGGAACTTCACAAAACGCTATTTTCAGAAAAACGATAATACTGTTTTGAGACTGCCTGCCAGGAAATCCGCGTCTTTCCAAAGATATGCCGCTTCCATTGCCTGCTGCAAAAGAAGCCAGGTCTCTAATGCGGGCATTTCCAGATTCACTCTCTGAAAAGCATAAATCTAAAATTTTTGTCTTAAAAAATTTCGCTTTCCTTGACAGAGGAGTAAATCTGTGTTAAAATACGAAAAGTTAAGAGTTAAACTGTTCAGATCTTCTGTTTTCCAGTGCTGCGTACTCCAAGCGGCAGCAATCGGTTTTTCTCTTTTAGTTCCTACCTCGAATTCTTCACGAAAGGATAGATTTCATGAGTAAAAAAAGCGTTTTTTCCCGCCGACGTTTTCTCGCTGCCGGCGCGGTCTGTGCGGCTGCTCCGCTCTTTTTCCCAAGCCGTGTCCTTGGAAAAGACGGTAACTTCGCTCCAAATGACATCATTAACGTTGGCCTGGTCGGAAACGGCTGGCGCAAGAGCAACATTGGGAATCGGCCCGGTTCGCGTTTCATCGCCATCGCGGACTGCGACACGCGCCGTATCCCGCGGAATTCCGCCGACATGAAAGGATTTCAGGATTACCGTGAAATGCTTCAGATGCCGGAACTGGACGTCGTTTCGATCGCCGCGCCGGATCACTGGCACACGAAGATGACGATCGACGCGTGCAAAGCGGGAAAAGACGTTTACTGCGAAAAACCGCTCACCTTCACGCTGATGGAAAGCCGTCAAATCGTCGAAGCCGCCCGAAAGTACGACCGGGTCGTCTCCAGCGGTTCCCAGCGTGTGATGGAAGACTACGGGCAGTTCATTGCGCCGATCATTCAGTCCGGAGCGATCGGGGAAGTAAAGGAAATTTACGCTTCCTGCGCCGGTTCTCCGGGCGAACGCGTCTACGCGCCGATGCCGTGCCCGAAAGAACTGAACTGGGATCTCTGGCTCGGTCAGGCACCGTGGTTTGAGTTCAATGAGGAAGCGATCCGTCCGATGACCTGGCGCTTCAACTCCGTTTTCGGAACCGGCGGTCTCGGCGACTGGGGCGGACACAATTTCGGTGGCGCGCTCTACTCCTGCGGAATGGACCACATCGCGCCGAAAGAAGTTTTTCCGCCGAACTGTGAAGAAAATCCGACCAACGGCGCAATGATCATCATGGAAAACGGAGTCAAATTCTTCCACGGTTCCATCAAGGGGAGCATCTCCATCGTCGGAACGGAAGGAACGTACTGCTGGAAACACTCCCCGGAGATCAAGGCCCGTCACGCGGTCAACGTTCGCCGGTACAGTGGGGGCGCGAATAATATCGCGGATGATTTCCTTTTCTGTGTCCGCAATCGGATTCGTCCGTTCCAGGACGTTTTCTACGGCGCGAATGTCTCCGACTACGGCCACCTGTGCAATATCGTGTACAAACTGAAGCGTCATCTCGTCTGGGACAAAGAGAAAATGGAATTCGTCGGCGACCGCGAGGCCACCAGCATGGTCTCCAAAGCCCAGCGCGCTCCGTATCAGATCGAGCTTTAATCTGAAACGAATCAGCAGAATACGATAAACACTGATTGAACGCGTAAACCATTAAAACCTCTTACGGTAACTATTTTGCGCGAATTTCCTTCCCGAATTAAATTAGTTAAGGAGTTTTTCCATGAAAAAATACTTTCTTTCGACCATGCTTGCCGCGTGTCTCGGCTGTGTTTGCGTAAACGCGGCCGATTACGCGGAACTTTTGAAAAAACTCGATAGCGACTACTCGCGGAGTCTGACGGCGGAGACGAACGTTTCGTGGCTCGGAACGACTGGAAATCCAAACGCGAATCTGGATGTCTTCAAAGCTCGTGAGGAAATCCGATCCCTCATGAACGAAGCGTTTGGTAATGCGGCGAAAATCGCTGAACTCAACTCTTTCTTCGTGGACGCCCTAAAAAAAGACCTCCGTCCCACGACACGCGTCTGGATTCTTGAACAGCTTGGCGGATTTGGCACCTCGAACGAAGTCCCTGTTATCGCGGCTCAGCTTAATTCCGAAGACCGCCGTGTCGTGGACGCCGCTGCCGGCGCGCTTCTTCTGATTCCCGGTCCAGAAGCACTCGCGGCTCTTCAGAAAGACATTCCAGCTTGCCGCGCGGCTTTGGCACAGAAGGCGAACGAAACGAAATCGTGGATGCCGGTCGAGAGAGCCATGCCGTTTGCGCTGCCGAATGCTTCTGTGGAGACGGTCGATCAATGGATGGCGAATTATGAGACGCTTGACGAACTGGTGAAAGCGCAGACGATCGCCGCGCTGGCCGCCCGCAAATGCGTGAAGTACCGCAATGTGGTCCTCGCTGCGGTCAACTCGGATTCCGAGATTCTCCAGAATGCCGGTTTTCTGGCTTTGGAAAAACTGGCGACGGCGGATGATGTGGACCTTCTGCTCGCGAAAAGTGCCGAAAAACGTGATCTGGTGATCCGTCTCTGCGGTTTCATTGTCGCGGACGGTTTTGATGACGCGCTCAAAGCCCGCTTCATGAGTTCGGAAAAACCGGAAGACGTTCTGCTTCTGGCCACGATTCTGACGAACCGTGCGACGGATATTCGGAAAGAAGTTTTCGCCAAAACGACGGCAAAAGAGTGCCCGAACCGGCTCGCGCTACTCCAGCAGGCCGCCAAGATCGCGACTCCGGCGGACACGGAATCCATGGTTGCCTCAACCCTCTGCTTCCCTGCGGGCAGCGAACGTGATGCCGCGGAAAATCTCATCGCTGCCGTAACATTCGGCGACGCGGTCCCCGTGATCGCGCTCAAGGGAAAGTACGATCAGGAGGGACTTTACTCCATCATCGGACGCATCGGCGGAGACGCGGCCATGGCGGAAGTGAACGCCGGACTTGCCTCCGCGGACGCTGACCTGCGGAATGCCTCGATCCGTGCGCTGTCTGTCTGGCCGAACGCGAAATTTGCGGACAGAATGTTTGCCGTGGCGACCGACGGAAGTTACTCGGAAGAGCAGAAAACCGCGGCGCTCCGTTCTTTCATCCGCGTCATTTCCCTCCCGGATGACAAAATCGGAATCAGTATCTCCAAAGACGGCAAACTGGCGAAACTTCAGGAGGCCTTTAAAATCGCGGTCCGCGTGGATGAAAAACGCCTGATCCTCTCCCGTCTGGCCGCCAACCGTACGGTGAAGAGTCTTCAGTTTGCGGTTGAATGCGCCGCTGATCCGGAATTGGCCCAAGCTGCCTATTACGCGATTGCTGACCACGCGCACGATAATGTTCTCCGTCAGCAAAACATGGATGTCTTTGGCCCGGCCATGGACCTCGTCATTCAAAAAAGCACGGACAAGAATCTCGTCGAACGCGTTACGCGATACAAAAACCAAAAATAGTCACGTTTAACCATTCATGAATTTTTTATCAGCCGGAAATACCTTTTTATGTTTCCGGCTTTTTTCATTCACTTTTATTTCATTTTTTCGCATCATAAATTCAAATCTTTCTCCTTCAGGAAAAAAATCCTTTCTGGAATTCGAAGAAAATAAAAGAAAAAATCAATGAGAATGAAAGAACTTGACAGGTTTTAATGATTTTTTGGAAATTTCTTTAAATTTTTTTTTATTTTCTTTAAAAAAACTTCAAATTTGGGGTGGGAAAATGTTGATTCCCCTTGATTTTCGACTATAATTAATCGTGTGGGAGAAATTCTGAGGAGAAAACAATGGCCGATTCGTTCGATTCCATTCGTCTGAAAAAATTTTCACTCCGTGCTGAAGGGTACCTGGAGCTGGGTATGCCCTTGCGCGCGCTGGACGAAATCCGCCGCGCGAACGCGCTTCGTTTGCCGTTTACCGCTCACTTGCTTTATCTTGAGGGAACTGCCTGCTTTGAACTGAAAAAATACCGCGATGCACTCTATCCTCTTGGACAGGCTGTTCTGATGGAACCAACCGAAATTAATTACTGGCTGCTGATTGGAATGTGCCAGAAACGTGTCGGACGCTGCGATTTGGCCATTGAATCACTGGAAAACGCTCTCTTCATTCAGCCCAATAATCCGGTCGTTCTCTATAATTTGTCGTGTTACCACGCACTCGCCAAACAAACGGAAAAATGTCTCAAATACTTAGGCCGCTGCCTTTATCTTGACCCAACATTTCGGGATTTTGTCAGTCGGGAACCTGATTTTAATCTGGTCCGAAATCGTGAAGAATTCATTCGGATTATGGAAGAATGTGACCGAAAACTCGAAAAACAGAGTGCGGCCTACGTCTGATTTCCACGAAAATTCTCCTGAAATCCACGTCAAATTAAATGTCTGAAAATTTTTCCAAAGGCCGCATTCTCCCAAATTAATCCCGACACTGAAAGTCCTTCAAAATATCTGATCCTAAAAATACCCCATGGCCTTTACCCACTCCAGCCCGCGTTCACGCCAGGTCTTCGTATTGGGCGCGTCATCCCAAAACATAAAGCCATGGACCGCCCCGGAAAAAATATGGAGTTCGCATGGAATATCATGTTTTCTCATTTCCGAATAGACTTTCACTGACCCCATTGGTGAGTAAATGTCGTTGTCTCCATGAAGCAGACACATGGGGCAGGTTTTCTGGTCAAAATAAAGTCCAGGAGCCATTCCCGCGTCATTCCCGCGGCGAGTATTGGGGCCAACGGCTCCATCGTCTAAAACGTATGCGGGATAAACAGGCAGAGCGAAATTAACATGGCACGGAATCCGGTCCAGTTCGTCTTTCGGTTCATAGGCTGGAGTTTGGCTTGAACACGCGGTTAAAAGCGCCAGATGACCACCCGCAGAGAATCCCTGAACACCAATTTTTTCGGGATTTACTCCCAAATCGCTTGCCCTGGAACGAAGAATCCGAACCGCGCGCTGCGCATCCTGCCAGGCAGGAACAAATATTTCTTTCCCATCAGGTCTCGGTACGCGATAAACGAGAACCGCGGCTGTCACTCCCTGCTCATTCCACCACTTCGCGTTCGGAATCCCTTCATTAAAATAAAAGCAGACCTGGTATCCCCCGCCCGGCAAAATCAGCATGCAGATGTCCGAAACGGGATTTTTCGGCCGATAAACGAGCAAAAACGGTGTCGTCACGCGCGCAGCCCGGTCTCCGTTCGGTTCAACATTAGGCTCACGCACGGTCTCACCCGGAGCCAAACCTGGCCAAAGCTCAATCTTCTCCTGCGCCGAAATCGGTAAAACTAAAAAGAAAGCAGAAAGAAAAAGAGAAAAAATCAAACTCTTAACGAGCGTAAAACAGATTTTCATAAACCGATTTCCTAAATGAAGGCAGTGAAGGAAGAAAATGGCCGAAAATCCCAATAGGAAAGATTTTCGGCCCCAATGATTCAAGAGCTGAATCTAAAAAACTCTTAACGGCTCAATTCCACGATGGCCATACTCGCGTTATCGTTCGGATTCTGGAAAACTTTCGTTCCTTTAATCGTGTCCAACGCGATCTGACGCCGGACAGAATAACCTTTTTCATCGCAAAATTGATGAAAATCAGCCAAGGTCAGAAAACGCAAATCTTTCGTATTGAACCACGATTTTTCACTGTCGCAGCCGATTTTGGGCATTTTTCCATCCTTAAACAGTCGTGTTCTCCACGGCAGGTACGCGCTGTTCGGGAAACTTACGATCGCAAAACGCCCAACTCGCAGCATTTCTTCCAGAACATGCTCCACTTCCTTAATTGTCTGCATCGTGCAGGAAAGAACAACGTATTCGTACTGGCGATCATGAAAAGCCTTAAGCCCTTCATTAATATCCTTTTGAACGACATCCAACCCTCGCGCAACACATTTCTGGATGCAGCGTTCACTCAGCTCAACGCCCATCAGCCGACTTTTCGAACTGCGCTGCCGGAGACGTTTCAGCAAGTCACCATTTCCGCAGCCCAAATCCAAAACACTCGCGTGCTGCGGAATCAGTTCCAAAATGGATTCAAAGTCAAGCCGTCCATCATGAGAACGCCCGAAGCCATCCTGAAAGGTCCCCAAATCACTCGGAGAGCAGGGCGTTTCATGAACATCCGTAACCAAATGAATATCCTTTTTCCGGCTCTGTTCCGTCATCAGCGAATCATGCAGATTATTAACAAAATGCTCAATCAGCCCCCCATAGGTACTAAGCTGAAGCGGAAGCAGGAAAGCGTCATGGCCCGCGTCACTCTGAATATTAACGTAACTAACCGCTTTTTTCTGCGAAATAAGCGCGTCCACTATCTGTGCCGACTGGTAAGGAGGAAGAAGCCAGTCCGACGAAAAACTCATGATGAGCCATTTGCATTTTGACGATGCGAGATTTTCCGCGATCTCAGGAACATTGTCGCCAAAATCCATGAAATCGCACGCGTACGTCAGCGTAATGTAGCTGTTCGCGTCAAAACGTTCATTAAATTTTGACCCTTGGTGCGCCAAATAAGAACCAACCGCGAACTCTGTCTCAAACTGCGTCTCAATTTTTCGCGCGTTGCACCGATCTGTTTCCACATCAAATTTCCGAATCATGGACTCTCTGGAAAGATACGTAATGTGCCCAAGCATTCGCGCAATGGCCAAACCGACACTGGGACCTTCTTCCTTTCCGTAGTAATCCCCGCCGTGAAAATTCGGATCGCTGGTAATGGCATTTCTTCCAACCACATCAAACGCGATGGCCTGGCTCGTCAGACACGGACTCGTCGCAAGCGTTACGGCCCCCTGAACCATATCCGGATATTGAGCTGCCCAAATCAGGCACATCATTCCCCCGACAGATCCGCCCACAACAGCAAGCAGCTTGCGGATGCCAAGTTCATCCAAAAGCATTTTCTGAAGTTTCACATTGTCTTCCATCGTGACTTCCGGGAATGAAGCGCCATAAGGTTTCCCTGTCGCGGGATTCACCGAAACCGGACCGGTCGTACCTCGGCAACTGCCCAAATTATTGGTACAGATGACAAAATATCGATTGGTATCTATTGATTTTCCTGGGCCAATTAAAATATCCCACCAGCCCGGATTATCGCTCATATCGTGCCGCGCGACATGAGAATCACCGGTCAGCGCGTGACTAAGGAGAATTACGTTATCTTTTGCTTCATTCAATTCGCCGTACGTCTCGTAAACGACGGTCACATCTTCAAGCCTTCCGCCTCGCTTCAGGGTAAATGTTCCCGGAAAAGTACGCGATTTAGCGTATGGAAGCTCAAATGCTCCGCGCTGGGAGTCACTGCTTTCAAAAATATCTGCCATTTTTACGAATCAAATCCAAGGTTTAAAAAGAAAAGACAGGAATGGAAACTCTCCAGCCCCCAGTTCCTCAAAATTTATTTTATTGAAAATGAATGTTTTCGGTGAATAGACCAACTTTGACGCAAGGAGAAGTTTCTGTCATTTTTTCACCAAAATAAACGACATTGGGCGCATTGGAAATTCGTTGACATCTTGAATCTTAAACTTGAATCATTCAAGGAAACTTCCAAAAACAGTAAATTGAGGAATAAACGTCTGAATTCAGAAAATTGCGAAAAATCAAAGCAATCCGCTCCTGAATATCCAGAAATGCCAATACTGCGTTGGCAGTAAAAAGAGCGAATGAAATGAAACCATGACCGAACGCGTTTTATTTCACGTTCGGTCACACTCTGAAATTACGGCTGAATCTCTTTCAATCCGTCTTCATTCAGCTCAAATGATGTCGATAAATTTAATGACGGAAATGACGATAACCAGTAAATATCATCGCGATTCCATATTTATCGCACGCGTCAATCACTTCCTGATCGCGTTTTGAACCGCCAGGCTGAATCAACGCGGTAATTCCATTGGCGTGCGCCAGCTCAATACTGTCAGCAAATGGGAAAAACGCGTCGCTGGCAAGTACCGCGCCTTCGATGCGGTCGCCCGCTTTCTCAATAGAAATCTTCACCGAATCAACGCGGCTCATCTGCCCGGCACCAGCCCCAAGCAGCATTCGATCTTTGCACAAAACAATCGCGTTGGACTTAACGAAACGGCAGAGATTCCAGGCAAAACGAAGATCATCCAACTGCTTTTCAGTCGGAGCGGCTTTGGTAATTACCTGCCACTGATCTTCCGGATCATCATGAACGTCCGCGTTCTGAACGAGCATTCCGCCCTCAATGCACCGCCAAGTCCAGTCAGACTGGGGACGGCTCAAATCACCAGCGGCCATCAAACGCACATTATTCCGCCATTTCGGAACCGTCGTGAGCAGTTCAAGCGCTTTCGGTTCAAAGTCTTCCGCTACGATCGCTTCCACGAAAAGCCCCGGCTCGCAGAGAACTTTCGCGGTGGCTTCATCGCAAACACGATTCATCCCCAAAACAGAGCCGAACGCGGAAAGAGGATCGCCAGCCATCGCGCGTTCGCACGCTTCCGCGAGAGTCGTACCCTCGGCAGCACCGCACGGATTATTATGTTTAATGACTGAACAGGCCGGATTTTTGCTGCGCAGGACAATTCCCAGAGCCGCGTCAAGATCCATCAGATTATTGTACGAAAGTTCCTTGCCATTCAGCTGCTTCGCGCGAATGATATTCGGAACCTTATCAACGTTTGGACCCGCGTAAACAGCAGCCTTCTGGTGCGGATTCTCACCGTAGCGAAGTGTGGCGGAACGTTCAAACGTAACTCCAAGCGTCTGCGGAAAATCACCTTCACCAACCTCTTTGGAAAACCAGTTCGCAATCGCGCGATCATATTTTGCCGTGTGATTGAAGGCCTCGGCAGCAAGCTGACGGCGAAGCTCAAACGTCGTGGCTCCGTCATTCGCCTTCATGCTTTCCAAAACAGGAGCAAACTGCTCTTTGTTCGTCACGATCGCAGTGAATTTATGGTTTTTGGCAGCCGCGCGAACGAGTGAAGGACCACCAATGTCAATCTTCTCGATCGCCTGAGCCGCCGTAACATCCGGTTTCGCGATCGTTGCCTCAAAAGGATAAAGATTGACGCAGACCAGTTCAAAAGTCAAAATTCCGTGTTCATCAAGACCCGCCATATCATCTTCCCGGTCATGACGGCAAAGAATTCCGCCGAAAACGTACGGATGAAGTGTCTTAAGACGGCCATCCATCATTTCCGGAAAACCGGTATACGCAGAAATGTCTTTGCACGGAATTCCATTTGATTCAAGAAAAGTGCGTGTCCCGCCGGTACTGAAAATTTCGACGCCCAAATCCACGAGACCTTTAGCGAAAATGTCGAGGTCGGTTTTGTCGCTGACGCTGATGATCGCACGCTTGACTTTCGGTGAATCCATGATTCAATACCCCTTTTTACCGGCAACCGGTTCTAATTGGCAAAATAAATAAAAAACAAAAACTTTTTCCACTTTTATTTTACCCATCATGAACTTTTTTTCAAGTAGCCAACCCCCAAATTTTTTCAAAAAATTTCCCTTTCTTTTCCCTTTCAGGTCAAAGAATTCCAAAAGACCTGATTAAACCGGAAAAATCACGTATGAGGAGCTTCCATCGGTAGAAAATTCTCCAAAGTTCCGCAATCGTCCAAAAATCCCGGGCGGGCGAAAGATAGCCTCTAAAGTTTATCTCTTTTTTTCAGAAACTTTTAAAAACATTACCTTCCGAAAGTCCAACACACTTTCAAATCCATGGAACTTCCGGTACCTTCCAAAATTCAAAACTCGCTTTTTTCTCAAGTGAAACAGTTTTGGAAAAAGCTCTTAATTCTTACCGGCCTTTACGTTTTCCACGATCTTCTCCGCCTGCATTTCACGCCCTTTCGCGTGGTAATGGTAAGTATCGCTCCAAAACGCATCGCGATCCAATGGATTCATCAACTCAAAAAGATCAATTACCGGCAAATTTTCCGCCTCTGCTGTTTTAAGGGTAATTTCATTCAGCTCCATTGCCTTTTTCGTCAACTCCGGATCTTTCAGCGGGGTCGATGTCACGATGAAAAGACGTGAATTCGGGCATTTCGCGCGAATGAATTTCACGGCCTGCGAATACGCGAACGTCCATTCCGCACGGTCCGTATTGAGACTGTGCAGACCATTATTAAATGAAATTACGTCGTACCGGTCAGCGCTCAAAACCAAATCCAGCTCTTGAAAATAAGATGGATCCGTCACGCATTTTGACGAAGCCCAAAAAGAAACGTTCATTGAGCCTCGCAGTTTTTCCGTTACTGCCCCTTGATAACCTGCTACGATTGAATCGCCAATGAGCAGAACACGGGGAAGGGCAATATTCGTCGTTGAGTTCGCGCGAAAATTACTCCATTCCGTCGCCTCGCGAATACGACTGGTTTTTTCCGGTTGAAATTTCTGGTAAAGCTCTTCTCCCAGAAGCGCGGAAACCTGAAAAATAGAACAAATCACGCAAAAAACGAGAGAAAAAACCGCACAACAATTAAATTTTTTCATGAGAAAACCTTCCGTAATTTCAAAACCCCAAAAATTATCTTCACCTTCAAAAAACAAAAACCGCCGCCTCTTCTCGAAAGAAACGGCAGTTTAATCGACATTTGAAAGCACTGTCTGTACTCAAATTCCTATTTAAACGAGGCAGTATTCGCGATTCCGGTCGTTCCCGTCTTTTTCACATTATCTTCTACCGCGCCCCGGAAAGAATCACAGCCGCGGCGATACGCCTCAAAATCTTTCGCCTCCTGACTGCCTCCCATCGCGCCGCCGCCGACATAAGCGTAGAAAGTGTACCACTGACGGTCCGGAGCAGTTCCAAGAATCATTCTTTCAGAAGAATTGAAACTCTTGAACATGAATGATTTGGCCAATGGAGCCTGGTGAAGCGTAAACATAGTGAACGACGTAAAAACACACGCCATCAGGAAGGCCGCGGCGTATCCGCCGTAAAGATCAACTTTCGGGTCAAATTTAACTTTGACCCGGCTCAGTTTATTGGTCGTAACCTGAAGAAGTCCGCAGACAACCCAAAAAACGAGCCACATCGCCAAAAAGTAGAAAAAGAACGCGCGGGACGGAGCGATTCCACGTAGCATTGCCGCAATAGACGGACCAAGCGTTGAAGCGGCAAGCGCTCCAAAAAGCACATTGAAAAAACGAATCGTATTGGACCAGAGACTGTCTCGAAGCGCAGCTCCCAAAACAGCCGCGAAAATGAAAAGGATGACGACATTCAGCATATTTAATCCTGTCTTGATTTCAAGGTTTTAATTATTTCAGGCCGAAAATGGTATTCCATGGAAAATTCTTCCGCTTAAAATAAATTTGGAAATACCGTTAGTGACGTTTCACAGAGCGGGAAAAATAGCTTTCCCGCTCACTCAAGAGACTCACCGCCGCTTAACGACTCACGAAAGCGCGCGCTTGAGTTCCTGAAGAGAAGTGGAACCTTCACGCACAAAACGCATTCCTTCAGAAATCATAAACTGATTTCCATCCTTCTTTAACGCTGCCCGAACCGCCTCAAGTTTCGGCGTCGTGAGGAGCGCCTGACGAGTAGCATCTCCCACAATTACCAACTCAAACATGGCTTTTCGACCGGAAAATCCCAACGCGTGACATTCTCCGCAAGGTTCCTGCGGTTTTTCCCCCGGCTTGGGCTGAACTGGTGTCGGAGTACGATAAAGAGAAATTCGCTCTTTCGCTCCAATCTGCTTAAGCGTCTCAACCGGCGGCTGATAAATCTCTTTGCAGTGCTCGCAAAGATTTCGCACCAAACGCTGGCAAAGGACACCATTTACGTTCGCTGCCCACTTTTTCGCGTCACACTTGGTAGCCATAATACGCAGAAGCGCCTCAGCCGCGTCCTTCGCGCGAGCGGTCGTCACCATGAAGCGTTCTTCATTTTCAATCTCTTCCATCATGTCATCCAGAATCTCCGGATACGGAATATCACGCACAATCACCACATTCGGGTCTTTAAGGAAGAGAGAACGCATTTCGGAACGCCATTCATCCAGCTCTTTTGAGTGAATCGGAACTTTCGTCACGTTTTCCACTTCTTCATACTCATGAATGCCGTCTTCAATTTCATAAAATTCCCGCGTGTACCGGTCCGTTTTCAAAAGTGCCATTTTCATGGTCGTGCGAAGTCCATTGGAAGGCGGAGCGGCAAAAACGAAAATTCCCTTTTCCGCGGTAAGCTGTTTCTTAAGAGCAGCCGCCATTTCAGAACTCATGCCAAGATCTTCCATGGAAGAGAAGGGGCTTTTGCTCTGCTCAAACATGAAAATCGCGCGTTCGCCTCCCTGAACCCCCTGCGTGGAAAAATTAATGACTCCTTTTCGGACTCTTTTTTCCGGAGGACGAACCGCTTCTTTGGCCTTTTCCAGTTCCCGCTGAAGTTCATGATACTTCGCGCGGTCATCCTTAATATTCACACCCTGGAGAGCGTCCTCCGCCCTCTTCACTTTCAGTCGGTCTTCCGGATATGTGTACGAGTACTCAAACTCAACATCAAAAACGCCTTCCTGACGATTCTTTCGATCTTCCGGCTTCATGCCGCAAAGGATTTTCAGTGCCTGGAGCGCGGGATCCGCCAATTCACGCGGAAACGCTTCCGAATTATTCCAAACCCCGTCCAGAAGATAACGGGACGAAACTCCATTTGCCGTAAAATCAAGCATCATTCCTTCCGGATGGAAGGTCATGATTTTGGAAAGTATCTCCCGTGCGCCGTTAAACCCGGGATGAGCGTTCGCCTGGATACGCCATGGTTCCGTCACGGATTTGTCCTTGCCGTGAGTCATCAGCGTAATCGGGAAATCATTCCGCTTGCGAGGCTTCGTTGAGACCTTCACTCCAACATGCGCCATCAAATGCGCGAAAACAAACCGCAAATGCTCCGGCGTCAAAACCTGCTCACCGCTGGAAAGATCCTGATTATGCATTTTGACGAACATCGCGACAGGAACGAACGTACCGGCCAGCAGGAAAAGGTAACTCACCCAGAAAAAAGGAATCAGCCAGCAAAGAAGCATACCTCCCCAGAAACAGCCGTAGGAAAGAGTGACCCATTTTTTCGTACTGTACGCGTGGAAATAGCAATCTCGACTGATCCAGTCAAGGGAAAATACCCAAATCAGATAAACAATAATCGCCGCAAGTACTTTCCAAAACGCCGCGTAACCGCCAAATGAATCCATCGTGTTGAAAACCTGGCGAAGATTCACTTCCGCGGGCATGACCGGAGCGGGCGGAAGCACTTCATTTTGAACGATCCCATCCCCTGCCGCTTCCTCATCTTCAGCATCCTCGTCATCAACCGCCTCTTCATCGTCAGCCATTTCATCATCGTCGCCAACGTCTTCGTCAGCTTCTTCATCATCGGCTTCCTCTTCATCGGTCATTTCCTCTTCGTCGCCAGCTTCTTCCGCTTCTTCATCCAGCTCGTTATCCTGCGCGCAAACGACCGAATTCATCGAAAAATCAAAACCGATAAAAGAGAGGGAACTTCCACCCCATGAAAGTAGCCCCAAAATAAGAAACGCGGTAAAAAGGCGCATCAAAAATTTCTGACGCATTCTGAACTCCTGAAAAATGACCGAAAGCGTGAAATAATACTCGATCTTTCAGCGCACTCCCATTCCGCTTTCCCCGAAAAAATATCTTGCGAAAAACCAGAGGATCCAAAACCTCCGTTTCGGCAACTTCCGCGGCTATCTGAATCACTCCCGAAAAACAAACGGGATTTTTCAGAATTTTAAATGCGCTGAATCTAAAAAAACAATTCTTATTTTAACACATTATCTACGAAACCGCAAGGAGTCAGAATGTTCTTTTTAAAATTTTTTCATTTTTTTAAACTTAACGCATTCTCAAATTGCCCAGTTTGTCTTTTTTTGTTTTTCGTTCTACTCGTTAAAATAAAAACTCTTGCCATCATACCGAAGATTTGATAACCAACTTTCTCAAAAAAAGAAACTTTTCGCTTGACACACGGATTAAAAAAGACTAAAATTTTAAAAGTGTAAATTTTTTAGTGTTACCAACCAAGATTTTTCGTCATAATTAATGGATGAAGGACCTCAAAAAACCGTTTTAGCAAAGAAACGGGAATATTTTGTTTTTCCCAGCCGCCAAAATTTCCGCGTATTCGTAAATATCAGGAATTTCCGCTAACGCTGTCAAAAATGAAAACGTCCGTGCTTCCAGAAGATTGAGTCTTTGAAAGTTCCTTAACTTAAACTTTTTTTCAATTGGTTAAAATCACTTTTTCCCAACCAAAGGAGAATTCAATGAAATTGATTCGGATTTCGGCATATGCGGTCCTTGGGATCATCCTGCTCTTGCTGCTGAGTTTTTTCGGGCTTCGCAGCGGTTCCTTTGAATACCAAGGGCACCAGGAAAAGGAATTTGCCATCGATGCCCCTCTCTCCGAAATCTGCGGTCGGGCAATGAGAGCCAAAGCACTTCCCAAGTCTGAAAATGGAGCACAGGTAGATATTGACATTCCACGCGCTGCCAAAAGTTTGGGGATCGGCGAACCGATCTCCTGTGAAATTGACCATCCCAAACTTGGAAAAATGAATTTAAAAATCAAATTAAGCCTCAATGTGGATGATGGCGTTTTTCTCAAGGGAGAAACCGTCTCCATTGAACCAAATATCATTCGAAAAAAAGGGTTGAGCATAGCTGAAATCAACGCGATTCGCTTTACGATTGGAATCGTCCCCAAAGATTTTGAAAAGAAGCCGCTCACTCTGCTTCCGGACACGGGAACCACGACAATCACATTCTCTTCTTCAACGGATCTGAAAATTTATTTCAGGGAATTTGATTTTATCCGAAATCTGGTTGACAAAGAAATCGTCAAAAGTCAGCAAAACATCCTGAAACAAATCAACGCGTTTATTGAAACTAACCTCCGCAATCCAGCGGATCCAAACAGCAAAACGATTAAGGATAAATTAATAGATAGATTTAAGAACAAAGTAAAAGACAAATTAAAAAATGAACAGGAAAATAAAATCTCTGCTATGGAGCAGGGCAAGACGCCAAACGAGCCAGATCCTCAAAAACCATCTCTCATGAAACTTTTCTCTGGTTTTGGGGAAAAATCAAAAGAAAAGGACAAACTCCAATCAAATGAAACTTTGGAAAACCCGCATGAACCCAAGAATGAAATTCGCCCTCTGAAAGAAAGCGAACCGCTCGACACAGGAAAAAACGCGGAAACTATTCCAGAGGATAAGAAAACGAAATCAGAAACATCGGAAACAAACGATAAAAATAACGAGTTGGATGACGATTTCGACCTTCCTGTTTTAGATGAATAGTTCAAAGCGCCATTTTCCAAAACCGGATCCGCCGGCACGGCTACCCGGCAGATCCGGTTTTGCCTGATTTATTGCGCGAATCCTGCTTTTCCTAATTCGGAATGTTCGATCCAGAAAGCCTCAAACTACGAATGAAACAGAAATTATCCCAAAGTTTCAGGCCAAAATCGATAAAATCACGAACAAATTCAAATGAAATTTGGTAAAAGAGGCAAAAAACACAAAAAGTATTTTCCTCCCCCCCTTGAAATTATCCGCGAATCGGATATAATGCGTGGACAATTTTTTAATGTTGTGTGTAGAAAGGAGTTAGAAATGCCTAAAATTAAGACTCACAAAGGAACGAAAAAACGTTTCCGTCTTTCTGCAAATGGAAAACCCATGCACCGCTCGGCCGGCACCAGCCACCTGGCTTCCCGCATGTCCCAGAAACGCAGTCGTAAACTTCGCGGCACCACTGAAGTTGGCACCGCTGAAGTAAAGCGTATCACTACCGCTCTTGCCGGCGGCAGCTATTGATTTCTGTTTCCAATGCAGACCGGTTTGAACTCATCAAACCAAATTTCAACGAATCGGGTAGGAGTGAACGCTTTTTCATCTTCTCATTCACAGGATGAAAAGGGACCTTGGGTTCGTCAAGTTTGAATTTTCAATCAAAGGAATAATTAAATGCGTACTACGAATGGTGCGGCTCGCACAAAAGCCAAAAAACGCATGCTCAAAAAAGCGAAGGGATTCCGCGGCGGTCGTCGGAATATGTCCCGTACAGTGCAGGAAACGTTGATTCGCGCCGGCGTTTTCGCGTTCCGTGACCGTAAAGTCAGGAAACGCAGTATGCGCTCTCTCTGGATCATCCGCATCAACGCGGCTTGCCGTGCTCTGGGACTCCGCTACAGCGAATTCATCGCTGGCCTGGAAAAAGCCGACATCATGCTTGACCGCAAAATTCTTGCTGAAATGGCCGTAAATGACGCTGTCGCTTTCGAAAGTGTCGTCGCCAAAGCCAAGGAAGCTCTTGCGAAATAACTCTTTCGCTGAGTAGAACAAAATTGAAAAGAATGAAAGTGTTCGCATTTTCATTCTTTTTTTCATGAATAAAAGAATGAAAATTGAAGACTGGAGGTGAATATGGCTATTTTTACGAAGAATGGATTTAATCTGGAATATCCTGATGAATGGGAAATCGAATATGAAGAAGACCCCGGTCATGAGCTGACTCTCTATTCACCCAACGGCGCTTTTTGGTCTCTGACTCGGCGACCGGCATTTATGGAACCGGATGATTTGCTGAAAGAAGCTCTTGAAGCACTTACGGCAGAATATCCTGAGGCTGAAATATCTACAGCGTTTGAGGAATTTCCAAAACAGAGGCTGGATGGATTTGATATTGATTTTTTCTATCTGGATCTCCCTTGCCTGGCAATGATTCGTTCGATTCGTTCAGGTACGTTCACCTACCTTCTTTACGTTCAGACTATGGATCAAAGCAGCACGATGATGGATGAAATCCGCGGCATCTCTCAATTTTGGGCAGAACATCTCGATGAAATGAATATGTGGGGCAGTTTCTAAACCTGGGAAACGTCCCTGAACTCAAATTCCGGAAAAACGACGCTTCCGCGTTTGGACAGCTTTCCTGAATGTCCTACGAACGGGCTGCTTATTTCGAACGCTCTGTTCCGACGGCCTCTTCAAAAACCTGAAACGTTCCGCTTTTCTCTCTCAAAAACAGTTTGAGAGGGCATTTTATCAGAAATTAATTTAAAAACGTTTGCGGAGAAAATCTTCGCAAACGTCCAACAAACCCCTACGCAAGCCAAAACAAAGAGTTCCCGCCGCGCGCAAATTGGCTTCCGAAACAAAACCGCTTTAGTATCAAATACTGATGAAAATCAGTTAACCGGAGCCGGTTCAATAACCGGAATTGAGGTGCTGCTCTGAACGGGGGCTCCTCCTACCGCGCAGGAATCGCACGAGGAAACCGGAACACCACACGGAGTGGGACAGCAATCATCAACAACCGGAATTTCGCAGGACGGCGTATAGCAAACCGTATTGGTACGACTGAAAGGATTCCATCGGCAAGTACCATTCTGGTTTTTGCAGCCAGTGAAAACAATGAGCATCGAACACGCGAGTACTGCGGCAACGACTTTTTTCATCTCTAAACTCCTATTTCTTGAAAATAATTTCCTTTGAAGAGTTATCGACTCCTCATTTATTTCTCTACTCCTATTTTACCTCATATTTCCCAAATTGGCAAATTATTTCCCCCATTTTTCCTGAATTTTCTTCATAATCTGAATTTCTATAATTAATTTTTACGATACCGGAAAATTTTCGGATTCTAGCAATCAGCAAGAGTGGCGTTAAACTTTCCCTACTTTAAATAACCGGAATCCACCTGCCCAAAAAAGGTTCGTTTTTTTGGAAAATTCAGATTATCTCAAAGATTCCAAATATTCGGACCGATATTTTTCACGTGCAAAGGGTGAATAAAAAATTTTTCCCAATGCAAATGTTTTGAAATAAGATGGACCAGGGCTGGTTCAAACATAATTTACCTTTTGGAGGTTTTCACTATGAAACGTTTCGTTTTGTTTGCGGCTGCGATGCTTACCCTTTGCGGAATTTCGATGGCTCAGGACTGCTGCGCTCCGGCTGCTTGCGAACCCGTTTGCGATCCGTGCGTCAAACAGATCTGCACGCCGTTCAATGGTTTCTTCCTTGAACTGTTCTCCCGTCCCTGCTGCGCTCCGTGCGAAACGGCTTGCGAACCCTGCGCTCCGGCTTGCGCTCCGGCTCCCGCTTGCGCTCCGGCTCCGGCCTGTGCTCCGGCTCCGGCCTGTGCTCCGGCTCCGGCTTGCGGTCCTGTTTGCGACGAAGTCGTCGGCTGCACTCCGTGCGCTATTCCGTGCGCTCCGTTCAACGGTTTCTTCCGTAACCTCTTCGCGCCGCGCATTTGCACTCCGGCTTGCGATGCCTGCGAACCCGCTTGCGCTCCGGCTCCCGCTTGCGCTCCGGCTCCGGCCTGCAACTGATTTTTTTAACGGAACTTCTCAAAACAGTTTTCCAGTGTGAAAAATAGAGATTTTTTGGAAGTTCACAAAGTTCCGCTGACTGGGAAAACCCGTTTTAGCCCAACAGCGAAAAAAATAAAGGCTGAAAGAAGCAACCAACGCTCTTTCAGCCTTTTCGCAATTTATTCTGGATATTTCCGGCTTGAATCATGCCTCGGCCTTTCCGCCAATTGATCACCCGGTAAATCCTTGTCCAAATCCCTCCATACCCCGTGAGTTTACGTTTCCCGGAGCGAAATCAGACCGCTTCACATTAAGAGACAGATTCCCCAAAACATAAAAAACCGCAGGTTCCAGCATTCGCAAAAGAAATTCCAATAAAGTATTCCACTTTGGGCTGCCAGCTCCTCCGTCCCTGTCGGTACTCCTCCATGCGCCAGCATCCGTTTTTTCTTTTGTCGCCGCCAGAACCTGCGGCCTAATTCAAAAAAATCAGTCTTCAAATTTAAATTCTTCACCGTATCCGTAATGTTCCGCGACATAATCGACATCTTTGTCGCCACGGCCGGAAAGAGTTACCAGAATAGAGCCTACTTTATTTTCCCGAGCGTATCGCATGGCATAGGCGACAGCGTGCGAACTTTCCAGCGCGGGGATGATTCCTTCGTACCGGCAAAGTTTAAAGAAAGCATCTACCGCGTCATGGTCCGAAGCCGTCACGTACTTCACGCGGCCAAGATCATGAAGGAACGCATGTTCCGGCCCAACACCCGGATAGTCCAATCCGCTGGCGATGGAATAAACGTCCGCGGCATCACCGTTTTCTTTCTGGAGAAATTTACTTCTGAAACCATGAAGTACCCCATCGGTACCGTAGGTCATGGTAGCAGCGTGCTGCCCAGCCACAGCCCCTTTTCCAAGAGGTTCCACTCCAAAAATATCAACCGGGTCATTCAGGAAAGGAATAAACGTACCGATGGAATTTGATCCGCCCCCGACACACGCGGCCACGGCACACGGCAAATGTCCCGTCATTTCCAAAAACTGTTCTCGAGCTTCTTCTCCAACAACATACTGGAAATCACGCACCATCATGGGGAATGGATGAGGTCCCAGAGCGGATCCAATGCAGTAAATGCAGTTTTCGTAATCGTCAAGATAGGCCTCAAAGGCGGCATCCACCGCTTCCTTAAGCGTTTTCTGCCCATGAGTAACCGGAACAACTCTGGCCCCAAGCATTTTCATGCGCGTGACGTTCGGAGCCTGTTTCGCAATGTCAATTTCCCCCATATAGATGTCGCACTCAAGACCAAAATAAGCGGCAGCCGTCGCCAAAGCCACTCCGTGCTGACCAGCGCCGGTTTCCGCAATGAGCTTTTTTCTGCCCAGATATTTCGCCAAAAGCCCTTCACCCATGCAGTGATTCAGTTTGTGCGCTCCGGTATGGTTAAGATCTTCACGCTTCAGATAAATCTGACACGCGCCGAGTTTCTGAGAAAGTTTTTCGCAGTGATAAACCGGCGTAGGACGTCCCTGAAATTCGCGGCGAATGCGACGCAATTCACTGATGAATTTCGCGCTCTGGCAAATCGTACGGTATGCCTGGTCAATTTCCTGGAAAATCGGACGAAGTTTTTCCGGCAGAAAATCTTCCCCTCCGCCATACGGACCAAAATAACCGTTAAGGTCCGGGTAATTACGTAAATATCTCGAATAGTCCATCATGTTCTCCTCAAATTGAAAAGCAGGGGCGGCGAATCGGGAAACGGACGATTCGTCAAGAATTTAAATATTTTATTCAGTTTAACATTTTTTTAGTGCTTGTCAATGGTTTTTCAAAAGAAAATTAACGAATTTTCGGAAATTATTTTCCAAAAAACCGATCGAAACACTCAAACTTTCCCAGTATGTCTCTGGCGGAAAATCCGTAAGAAACCGTGCTCATTCCCAACTCGCGGAATACCAGCCGTTAAGCGGTAATTCACCGGGCAGAGCGGCTTTTCCTGAATTTCAAACTCTCTTTCCTGAATGGTCCAAGCTTTTTCCGCAAACTCAGATCGAATCTGGAAAAATTCACCATTCTGAACGTCAAAATGATTGCCAGTTAAACTCTCTGCCTTGAACCCGGAAAAAGGTTTTGCGCGGAGCAAGGAAACGGCCTTTCGTCAGGAAATTTGTCCCTCCGGATCCTCACCAAGAAACTCCTTCCAATTTCCCGGAAGTGGAGCCTCAATGAAAATACGCTCTTCACGCATTGGATGCCTAAGCCGAATTGATCGGCTGTGAAGGGCAATCGCGCGAAGACGTTCATCCTCAAACTGCTCGCCAAACGGCACATTGGAACCGTACTGGCTGTCCCCCAGCACCGGGAAACCGCGTGAAGAAGTTTGAAGTCTGATTTGGTGGGTCCTCCCTGTCTCCAGTTCGATTTCCAGCCAGGTACAGTTTTTTTCAGGATAACGTTTTTTCACGACATAATGAAGAAGCGACCAGCGCCCCTCCGGATGACGTGACGTAACGATCTCTGAACGCGGTTCCCCAGGCACCTTGCGGATGAAATCCTCCCAGTCGCCGCGATCTTCCGGTACGATACCTGAGACGAGAACCCAGTATTTTTTCACGACCATTCGCATTTGAAACTGATCCGAAATCCGTTTCGCGGCTCTGGCATGACGCGCGAAAATCATGCAGCCGGTTGCCGGCCGGTCCAAACGATGAGGAACACCAAGATAAATATTGGCATCCGACGGTTTTCCCTCCAGTTCACGATAGTATTCTTTAATCTGGTCCACGAGGGAATCAATGCCGGGAGGAGACTGAACGAGAATACCTGCCGGTTTGTTGATGACCAGGACTGGCCCGTCTGAATAAATAATTTCCATGGATAAAATAACTAAAAAAAGTTCACCAACAATCCAATAAACTTCAATTTTATTTCCGCGAAAATTAAATGTCAAGAAAATTTCACCAAAAAATAAAAAATTTTTCCAAATTTTCACAAAAACCCGGAGAAACACGCCACTTAATTCCGATATTTTGAATAACCGGCATATTTTTCCAGTGAACACATCCCAAACAGGAAAATATTTACTGAAAAAGTTCCAAAAATCGGAAGGCCCACCTTTTCGAAATCTTTATTTCGTAGTAAAATAAAAAGAAAAGGTTAAATAGCATTTCATACTCAAACTATCAGGTAAAGCCATGAACACAAAATCCGGATATTTTCACTTGAGACAGTTTTTCGCCAGTTTCAAACCGGCAGGCAGTTTCAGTCATTTGGGCGATTTTGCCGTAATGGGTTCTCTGTTTGTTTTCGGAATCTTTGCTTTTTCCGTCAATTCTCTTTTCGCGCAGTACCCGCCGCCAGGCACACAGGTAACGCCTTCCGCACTGCCGCCGGGTGCCGCGGTATCCCAGCCAGCTGGGACTTCTCTTCCGGCAATCCAGAGTACGACTCCAAATTCAGTCAATTCCCAATTCACCCAAGGCGGAAACGTTCCGGGTATGCCTGGAATTCCGGGAGCCGCTGGAAAACCAATGCCGACTCTGAATCCATATGCCGCGCAGCAGGCTCAGCCGACCCGTTCTTTCAACGGTCCCGTCCAGTACGGGCAGCATACGCCAAGTCAGGCTCCGGAAAAGCCTTTCGCGAACTATGAAGCGGCACCTGTTTTGAGCCCGTACATGAATCTTTACCGACGCGACAATTTCACGGGTATCGACAACTACAATCTGTACGTAAAACCCGCGCTTGAAGCTGAACAGAAAAGAAAACAGATGCAGAACCAGCTCAACACGGTTCAGCAAAATCAAAACCAGACAAAAGTCCAGCAGCAGACGCAATTCAATACGAATGTCGGCGCTCAAACCGTTGGAGCCGCTTACGGTCAAATGAACACAGGAACAAATACCAATCGTCCGGGAGCTTCCTACGGTTTCTCTGGTTCCGGGCCAACCGTTCACGTGAATCCTGAAGCGAATCAGGAAAAAACCGATAAAGAAAAAATGGATGAAGAAGCGGAAGAAGATGAAGACAAGGAAGAAGAAAAAAAAGCCGCTTACTTTAATCCGTACGCTCCGAATCGCCGCGGTGTCGTCCGTCCGCATTACGAACCGGCCGGAAAATAAATTTCTGTTCAATTCGGGACACTGTTCAACGCGGTGTCCCGTTTTATTTGTGGAGGGTCTCCCGGATTCAGCAAAACCTTTCGAAGCTCCTGATCTTTTCCGCTTCATTCGTTTTCATTTTGACTTTTTTGATTTCGGATTTCGTTTTCAATTATGAATAAAAAGCAGCACACGCCATGGCAAAAATTTCGTTCTTTTTTTCTTTTCCTTGCCAAAATTGGAATATCACTTGGTATTTTGGCATTTCTGGTCTGGCGCGCGACACAAAATGAAAAAACGATGGACGGACTCCTGCACGGCGAAAAAATCTGGACCTCGCTGCTGCTGGGATTTCTTTTTACCTTTCTGGCGGTACTCGCGACGATCATTCGCTGGTGGGGCCTCGTACGCATTGAAAAGATGAAAGTTGGTTTTTGGAACACACTTCGAATTGGGTATATCGGTTACCTTTTCAATCTCGCTCCGATGGGAATCGTTGGCGGAGATCTTCTGAAAGCCTGGCTTTTGACCCGCCGTGAAAAAGAGAATTATCCGAACGCGGGGCCGGTAATTCTCGGTTCAATGTTTGTCGATCGCATGATTGGACTTTACGCGCTGTTCATGCTGGCCTCCTTAGTGATGCTCTGGATGGGCATCTTCCAAAACCCGGCCATTTCACCCACGCTCCGTTCCGCCTCATGGGCTGTCCTGATTGCCTGGGCCGCGGGAACAATCGGCTGGCTCGTGCTTCTCCTGCCTCCTGAAAGGAAAAAAGAACTTCCGCCGCCGCGCTCCAAAGCCGAAGAGTTTTTCCGGAAGATTGCCTCAAGCGTCCGCCTTTACCGAAATTACCCCATCCAACTTCTGGGAGTTCTTGGAGTGAGTATCCTGATTCACGCACTCTTCGCGACTTCACTTTATTTTCTGGCTGACGGAATTTGGCGTGCGAGTGAATTGACGATACCGACTTACGCGCAGCATCTCTACATTTCGCCAACCAGTATGTCAATGTCCGCGATTCCGCTCCCGGTTGGGCCGGTGGAAGTCGTTTTGGATGAGCTTTATCGAGACGAAATCGGCAATGAGGGAATCGGACTGGTCGTCATGCTTGCCTACCGCCTGGTCTGCCTTCTGACAGCTCTTCTTGGTGTCTTTTTCTATTTTTCCGCGCGAAATGAAACTCGAGCCGCCATGGAAGACGCGAATTCAGAATCCATCTCACTGGATTCAGGAAATTGCCCTTAACCTGCTTTAAAGGAACTTTAACCCTCATTAAAAAGCTGGATATTGATGCCCGAAACAGTTCTTGAGCAGGTTCTGTCTGTTAAAATTCAGACTTGAATTTCTCCTGGAAACAATTTTAGGGAAATTTTTGAAAATATTTGAAATTTTCCAAAATCAACCTTGAAGAAAGTGTCGATTCATGTTAAATTTACCGATATGATTCAATATTCAGCAAACATTTTTCCAAACTCCCCAAATGTATTCATTCAGTACGTCAGATTACCTCGCGATACGAACGGACCCGGAGATTCTCCAGCTAACGTTTGACTCTGAAAAACCGATAGATTACTATCAGGTTTTCGAGAGGAAAATCTCGCAGTTTTTTGGTACTGAAATGACTCTCTTTTTTCCAGACAGTTATCTGGCACTGGTCGCTTTGCTGCGAAATTTGATTCAGACCAATGACCGTATTTTTATTCCCGAGGAAACGGACGGTTCAATTCCGGACGCTCTTGAGATTATTCAGCGGCGCCATGAAACCGTCACGGTTGGAACGATCAATGAACACTGCCTTGAATCTCTCCCGCAAACGGTTTCACGTGTGGTATTTCTTGCCAATGGCATTTGCGAAATGAATGGATCAATCGCCCCGGTCGATCTCTGGAAAAAACGTCTGGAACAATTTTCAGCGCAAACAGGAATTCCGGCTCTGATTATTCTTGATGATTCATTAGGGGTTGGGCTTCTCGGACCAAACTATCGGGGAACTTTCGACTATTACGGAATTACGGCAAATCAGTATTTTGAGCCGAATGAAACCGTACCGTGTTTTTCCTGCGGATCATTGACTGAGGCTCTTGGTTCAAGCGGCGGTTTTCTTACCGGAAATCGGAAATGGCTCAGAAATCTTAAGAAAAGCGAACCATGCTGCTGTTCAAGAAATCAGATGCCGCTTTCGACAGTCGTCGCCAGTACGAAAGCACTGGAACTCGCCATGCGTTCCCAAAGGCACGAGGCTCTGGAAAGAAACAGAAGAATACTCGTTGAAAAACTGAACCATTCTGGCTTGAATTTCTCTTCAAATTCCAATTTGCCTTTCGTCCTGCTTAAAGTACCTAATGCTAAAGAAACCGTAAATGGGATGAGAATTCGCGGATACCAAATTGGCATCACGCACTTCACGCGAAAACCTCAAATTACTCTGGCCGTAAATTCCAATCATAAAGAAGCGGAAATTGAATTTCTTGTTCATGCTCTGATTTGCCAGCTTGAGCACGAAAAGAAAAAAGAAAAGAAAAACACCGGTTACAGAAAAAACGCTACCAAAGCTGAACAGGAAAATAATGTTATTCAGAAAGAAAATATCAGCTGAATCATCAAAATATTCCCGCTGAAAAAATCCAGGATACTTTCAAGGTTAAAGTTTCCAGAAAATATCTTTAAAATCATGAACGCGAAACAGAAAATTTATCTGCTCCGCGTTTTTTAGTGACTTTTCCCAAACAGTCTTCCGATCAAAAACGAGAATGTTTTGAGTTTTGGCAAGGTACTTGAAGTTCCGGACTCACGAAAATACGCGGGATTTCCGGATACGCACGCAAAAACCAAAATCATCCGTTCTGAAAATTAAGTTTAGGAAAAAACCTCTCTTATCTCTCAATCTCATCCAATACTCTGCCGCAAACGCAATTCAACTATTTCACGGCTTTCGCGCGGGCCTCATTAATGACTGGCATGACGACACTCGGAAAATCAGTCGCGATTCCAATGATTCCCAAATCCAGAAGTTTGCGGTAGACCTCCGGATTCTTGCCATTGGACCACGTAATGACTTCCATTGGTATTCCGCGTTCCTTCATTTCTCGCGCGAATGCCCGAAGAAAATCACTTTTGGGTTCAAAAGGATCTTCCTTGCTCAAATCCGCCTGAATATGAAGTACCAGATGATTCACTCCTTTGAAATCATTCTCACGCAGACGTTTCAGGACAGCATTGAGTCCATCCATATTCGCCGTCCGGTCTTTTGTCCAAACGTATCCCAGCCAAAGCATACCAACACCATCCGGACAGATCTCATTCCATTTCAGCATCTTATCGTAGTTTCCGGAAGTAAAAAACATCTGTTTTTCAATTCCATAATGGTGAACTCTCTTGGCTATCTCACGAAGATTATCCTCCGTCAAACCTTTTTCATCCAGATAAAGTAAACGTTCCGGAAAATTAGACATCGCGCAAAAAACAGACTCCATAGTCGGAATTCTTTGAAGCGCGAACTCTTCACCAGCATGAGAACCAACGTCAAACTTTCTTAATTCTTCCCACGTGAAATCCCGAATCTTTTTTCCCTTTAACTCTTCAGGCAGCTCCCAAACCATCCGATTCACATTCGCGTCGTGAAACATGACTGCCACGCCGTCTTTTGAGTACTGAACGTCGCCTTCTGGAATAACGTCCTGGTTCCACGCCCAAAGAAACGTTTCGAGAGTGTTTTCAGGACGTTCCGCTCCGCCTCCGCGATGAAAGTTCACATAGTATTCAGGTTGCTGAGCACTCACGAAAACACTGCTAAACCAAAAGCACAGGGTACCAAGCCCGACTATCCTTTCGAAAAATCTCATAGTTTTTCTCCCAAAAACATTAAAAAGACACCAAAAAGAAATTTGGCAGGATATTAAATAAACTTCAAAACCCGATTTACGAAAATCAAATCTATTCGTTTTCAGAAAAACCGGATTTCAAAATTCCCCACTCTTAACTGAAAATAAAAAAACGATTTCCTCAAATAAAATACGGTTTATTTTTGGCACATACGAAGTTACCTTCATTAACTCGATTCAGCCGCGTTCAAAAATCCTATCTGAAGTATCAAAAGACGTTTTTGTTTTTTTCAGGAAATCTACCCTCTCTGAGTAAAATACGTCAAAATATTTTCCGGACATGTCTCCGGGCGAATACTTCCAGCCACCGCGTGAACATACCCGCCATTTTCCGAAAGAATGGCGAAATTCTCCCGTACCTGTTCCAGAATAACTTCCGCTTCTTTTTTCGCGAGATCTGCCGCGCTGCACGCCCCGCCCCAGAGAACCAGTTCTTTCCCAAATTCTTTCTTAATCCACCGTAAATCCATTCCGGAGTGCGAATCCGCTACTGAAATACCGTTAACTCCCATTTCGATCAGCTGTGGAAGAAATGCCTGAAAATTTCCTTCCGACTGCCAAAGAATACTCGCGGAAAAACCAAAACGTTGACGCATTTCATGAATTCCTCGCGCGTAAAACGGAAGAATCCGGCTGGAAACCACCTCCTCCGCTTCAGGATCAATTCCGCGAAAATCTTCATCAAGAATCAGAACATTTACCGCGTCGCCAACCGTTTCAGAAAGTTTTTCAAGCTGCGCCATCCAAAGCTCAAACCATTTCTCAAGCAGTTTCTCCGATTCCGGCTCTTTTTTTACCAAAAATTCGATCCACTTCATCGGTTCAAGAAAACCAAGTCCTCCCAAAAATGGCGACGGTGGTCCCGCGTGGTACGTAAACGATTTTTTCGCTCCGCGTGAAAGACGTTTGAGGAAAAATTTCAAATGTTCCCAATATTCTTCAGGAGGGATAAAAGCCACGGAAAAATTCTGCTCCGCAATTTCTTTTACCGCTTCTTCCGCGCTCATTCCTAATGTTCCCGGTCCCGGTACTAAACGCTCAAAACGCCAACCTCCCCGTCTCATCATCCCAAAACGCCGATCATGAAGATCCCGGAGGCACATATCGCCGCTCAATTCCCGTTCCGGATAAAAATCCTTCGGCATTAAGACTCCAGTACCGTCTTCCATCGCGTAAGGTTTCCAGAATTTTTTCGTCTGATCCCGAAGGCACTCTATTTCCAGAAGAGGCACGGGCTGCGGAAGATGAACCACGTCACAGCAGGTCGTTTCCTTCAAGATTTCATCGGTTTCCGCGGTTCCTTCAAAAACATCATAAAGACGTGCTGGAAGCTCCACACCGAGACATTGGCGCAAATGATAAAGTGCTGTTACTGAAATTCCCGTTTTTCTCGTTCCGCCAAGATCTGTTGGAATACGGTCACATTTTTTGCGTTCAAATATCGCGGCGATTCGATCTTTGGAGTTCATGATTTCGAATTTGACATAAACAAAGGACTGGTCATTAAGCATTTAGACGATCATATTTCAGAAGCATATCATAATTTTCAATTGTGCACAATAGAAATTTTTGGAAAAATAGGAAACATATCGCTCATTCTCAAAATCTCTCAGGAAACCAAATAACAAAAAATTCCAAAACAGAATCTCTTCCTGGCAAATTCCTTCCTCCATAAAGAAAACATCAAAAATTCTGAACCACAAATCCTCAAGTAATTTCCCTCCGCCTAAAAGTTTCCCGCACTTGGTTCTCCGCCAAAATTTCCGCAATTTCCTAAAAATCGTTTTTTTCAGGAATTCAAAAAGAAAAGTTACTTTCATGCCGATTCTCAAAATGAAAGCGGCTCTTTATTTTTTACGGAGTTTTGAAATGTTTCGCAAAATTTGGTTTTTTAGCTCGATCCTTTCTCTTCTCATCGGCATCGAAATGATTGCTCTTCAATCCATCGTCCTGAATTCTGAAGGCACAAAAATCCTTGCCCAAGGAGACCCCTCCGTCGAGCGAAAACGCTGGTGGATCGAAGCTCTTACTGGCGATGCCCTTAAATATCCGGAGAAGGAAATCAAGATTCCTCAAACCGCGGCCTATTTATTCTTTGGACTCTCTGGACTGGGATTCGCTCACAGTTTTTTCTTTATTAAAAATGACTCAGACGATTGATTTCTGAAAACTCAACCTTCCAAATGTTTTCATTTCGCGGTTTTCTGAAAAAGAGAAAACATTTAATTTCGAATCAGGATCAAGACGTCTCTGAATTGGGAACTTTTCATGAATGTGATTGGGGTCCCTTGAAACTTTCCCGGTTTTTGGTAAAATATAATGAGTTAATTTTGATTATTTTCGGATTTCTAAAATCCATTTCCCTAAAATCTGTTCATGGAAGGCGAAAAAATGGCTGATCACGTTTGCCAGAAGTGCATCGATCCGAATTGCGGCGCGGCCTACGGTGTCGAAGAAGTCCTGACCGCGTGTCCCAAATGCGGGAATCTGCTCGATATTCAATACGATTGGGACAAACTTCCCGTTCCGAAGTCGCTCAAGGAATTTGAAAAGTACTGGACGATGCGCGATATTCCGCAGCGGTTCAGCGGCGTCTGGAAATTCCACGATCTGCTTCCGTTCACGGAGCTGGAAAAGTGCGTGACCGTCGGGGAAGGGCAGACCATTCTGCAGAATTCCGCGGGAGTCGCGAAGTATGCCGGCGTGAAAGAGGGAAATCTTTTCCTTCAGTATGAGGGGATGAACCCGTCCGGGTCGTTCAAGGATAATGGGATGTGCGCGGCGACGACGCACGCACGGATGGTCGGCGCGACGCGGGCGGCGTGTGCCTCCACGGGAAATACCAGTGCCTCGCTGGCTCTCTACTGTTCCTGCCTCCAGACGATGAAGGCCGTCATTTTCATCGGCGACGGAAAGATCGCGTACGGGAAACTCTCCCAGGCTCTCGACTATGGGGCACAGACGCTTCAGATCCACGGCGATTTTGATGATGCGATGGCGCGGGTGAAGGAAGTCTCGAAAAAACTCGGTATCTATCTGGTCAACAGCGTGAACCCGTTCCGTCTGGAAGGCCAGAAGACCATCATGCTGCGTGTTTTGGAAGCTCTTCGCTGGAACGTTCCGGACTGGATCGTCGTCCCGGGCGGGAATCTCGGAAACTCCAGTTCGTTCGGCAAAGCATTCCACGAACTCTACGAACTTGGCCTGATCGACCGAATTCCGCGGCTGGCCGTCATCAACGCGGCGGGTGCCGATACGCTGACCCGCGTCTTCAATGAGGAAAATATCCGATGGAACGGCGGAAATACCGATCGCGCGAAAATCAATGCTTTCTTCAAGCAGATGAACGACGAGGGACGCCGTGCGAATACGATCGCCAGCGCCATCGAGATCAATCGGCCGGTCAACCTTGAGAAATGCCTCCGTGCGCTGGAATGGTGCGACGGTGTCGTGCGCAAAGTAACCGACCAGCAGATCCTCGACGCAAAATCCCAGGTCGGTGCCTGCGGTTTCGGCTGCGAGCCGGCCAGTGCCGCAAGCGTGGCGGGAACGAAACTGCTGCGTGAAGAGGGCATCATCGCGCCAAACGACCGCGTCGTCTGCATCCTGACGGGGCACCAGCTCAAGGATCCGACCGCGACCGTCGCGTATCATTGCGGCGACCAGCAGAAATTTGACGAAGTCCTGCGTCCCCATGGCGTCACGACGTGCGATTTCGCGAACAATCCGGTCAAGGTCGAAAATGACGTAGACGACATCGTCCGCGCGATCCAGGGTTAATGGATTTCGATAATTTCCCGAAATTAGGGACCTTGCCCAAACGACTTTCCAATGGAAGGCAAAATATGGTTTTTTGAAAAGTATCGGGAGTTCCGCGTACCTGAAAATACGCGGGGCTTTCGTGATTCCGCAAAATCAAAATGATCCAATTTCCTGAAAATTGAGTTTTGGAAAGTTCCGTTCTCTTAAACCATAAAAAACAAAACTCTCCATTCCGCTTACCGGGATGAAGAGTTTTTTGTCTTGAAAACGGGTGAAATTTCTCAAAAAATTCACCAAGCCGTAAACAAAGTTAAAAAATTTAAGCGAGATTTATTTTAAAAATTTCACGATCTGTATTCGCCGTCCTGTCCGACCGCACGGGCAGGGCGCGGAGTTCAGGCAAGCGACGACGCCTGTCCTGAACCGAAGCAAAGATTGCGCTTCATGGAACAGATCCGTAACGACCAGTTCTCCCGGCTTGCCTTCCGGTACCGCCTCCAGCGTTTCCGGATCCAAACATTCAAATAGAAAACGGTCTTCCTGAAGATGAAGTCCATCCTGAAGATGACATTCTCCCGCCAATCCCGCCCCAAAAAACGCGGAATGCTCCCAATGTTCCCAAACTTTCAGACCATAATTTTTCTGAATTGGATAACGGAGCTGGATTCCTGATTCTGTTGCCGGAATATGCGCGTATTTCAGCGGCAGTTTGAGTCCCAAAGCCTGTGCCTGCGAACATAACGCGAAAACAAATTCCGCGTCCGCGCAGATACCGTCAACATTCAACGACGTGAGAAAATCAAACATTTCCTCCAACTTCAATGCCGCGTCTGGAACTGCCAGACTATCCGGCGAATTCAGCTCACCTGCCGGAATGGAAGCCGCTCCAATGCAGTCTACTCCACTTTGAAGAGCAAAAGCGAGAGCGGGGCGGCCAAATGGATGAGAGATCTGAACCAAATTATTGCTTCTGGTCCCGTCCGCGTACAGAAATCGCGCAGTAAGATCCGCCTGCGTGAGCAAATCTCGACGGGTAAAGGCCGTTTGAATCCCATCCTGTGTCTGAATCCGGGCAATCTCATGCCGCGGTACCGTCCAAAGTGCCTGAGTCTTCTGGGAACGAAGATCCGCCAACGTCGTGAATGGAAGTTTTTGAGCATCTTCAGGTACTTGAAAATCATCATCAGTCAACGGATTTTCCTTGAAAAAAGACTGATAAAGCGGCAAATCCTTTACCCGTTCCACCGTACGGCGAAGGCGTTTAACCTGAATCTCGCGCAGTTCTTCCTGAGAAACCGTCTCCATCTGATTCCAGTAGAGGTTCTCAAACGGTAAATTTTCAAACAGTTCTGCCATGGTTTATCCAATTTGGTAAAGATCCACGCTGTCGAAAACATTTACTCCATTCTCATGAAGAAGCGATACCGCGGCATCCGGATCGTTAAAACGAAAAACCAGGACCGCTTTGTCACGCACGTGAGAAGTAAACGCGTACATATACTCGACATTCAAATTCGCGGCCTCAATAATTCCTAAAATTTTCGCCAAACCGCCCGGCTGATCCGGTATTTCCGTCGCGACGACATCAACTGTTTTCACCATGCAGCCGGCATTTTGCAAAAGTTTCATCGCCGGTTCCCAATCTTTCACGATCAAACGAAGCATTCCGAACTGTTGCGTGTCCGCGAGAGAAAGCGTTAAAATATCGATATTAGCCTCACCCAAAATTCGGCAAACATTACTCAAATGTCCCGGTTCATTCTGAAGGTAAACGGAAAGCTGCTTGATTTTCATATTTTCATTCCCCGAAAAAAGTTTTACGAAAAATTTTCTGTAAACAAATTCTGGAATAAGAAAAACATCGCCTCAACTCGCTTCAATTTCTTATTCTTTCTTTAATCATAATCTTTTTGGAAAATTTTCGCAAGTGGCAGAACGAGCTTTTTTTCCTAAATTAAGGATAATTTTTAAAAAAATCACGGCTGAAAGGAATTTCCGAAAAAAATCGTTCAACCCTTGACAGAATATCTTCTTCCGGATAAAATAAAAGAAAGCATACCCTCTGCTTTTCCGCCTAAAAAATTTTATGATTCATTGAAGGGACCTTCTGAAAACCTCTGAAAATTGAGTTTTTGAAAATTCCCTTAGAAATTTTAAAATTTCTTCCCAGACAATCCCCTGCCAGAAAGGAAAAATCATGCGAAACCTGACAAGACGCAAGCTGCTCGGTACCCTGACTGCTAGTGCCGTTGGCGCGGCCCTTACGAAATGTGGCGGCCAACTGGTTTTTTCCCAGTCTCCCACCTCAATTCCAGCCTCAAACCTGACGCCTGCCGGTAAAGTGATTCCCGGCGATCCACGTGTTCGCGGCCCCTTTCCAATTCTCTCAACTCCATTTAAAGAGAATGGTGAAGTGGACTATGAAGTACTCGGCAAACAGGCCCAATTTGTCGATTGGTGCGGCAGCCCAGGAATGATCTGGCCTCAGTCCGGCGATAGCGTTGACCTTCTCACCATGGACGAAAAACTTAAGGGAATGGAAACCCTGGCCAATGCCATGAAAGGAAGAAAATCCGCACTTTGCCTCGGTGTTCAGGGAAAAAATACTGAAGAGATGCTCGTTTACGCGCGTAAGGCAGAGGAACTGAATGTCCCGTGCATTATTTCCCGTCCGCCGGATGATGGAAAAACGCAGGAGGATATGCGGGCCTATTGGCGGGAACTGATGAACGTCATCAACCGACCGGTCATCATTCAAACCACGGGAGGAACAAAATACCAGGGACCGCCTCCTTCCGTCCAGCTTTTGATTGAACTGGCCAAAGAAAATAAATATTTCGGCTATGTCAAAGAAGAAGCCGCGAACACGTGGCAGCGCATGAAAGAACTCGTGGCCGCCAAACCAACTATCAAATGCGTCATGAGTGCCTGGGGAGGCTGGGGATGGCTTCATCAATCCCTGATCGGAACAGAAGGACTCGTTACGGAACGTGCCGCGTACGCTGACCTTCTCGCGAAAATTTGGGAAAATATGGATTGCGGAAATCGAATTAAAGCTGCCGAATACTACAGTCAGCTGCTTCTCATGCTCAATTTGAAAGAAACGATTCCAGGCAATCAGCTCCGCGGTTTTCACCTTTACGTTTTCATCCTTCGCGGTGTCTTCAAAAACACACTTTCGCGCCATTATGGCCCCAAAAACTCAATTCCGGAAAAACCAATTATTAGCGAAATGAAAATTTCTGATGAATGGAAGGCTGAGATTGAAATGCGTCTGGAAGCGATCAGGCCATACCTGAAAGAAGGAAATTTCTGCTGAAAAAATCGCGGAGTCATGAAAAGTACCGATCCTGATTTTGAGGTTCAGCGTTACCCAGCTTAACTTTCGGAGCCAAATCCGGGTCGGGCTTTTTCTTTTTAATTTTATCCCTTTTTAACCCCGCTGCCTCGGGAGAATCTCTCTATTTCAACTTTCAGACTCACGGCATTTAAAATTCTTCATTCCCAACCGAATGAGCGAGTGCTTCATTTTCAAGAAGTCCGTAAGCATACGCCAAAATCTGAACCGGATGAAAGACTGGTTTTGAGGAATTCTGGAGCATCTGCATTTTGCACGCGCTGCACTCTGTCGTTCCGAATTGAATGGAAGGATCCCTGAACCAGAGGTGAAGCGGTCGGGCAATCTTCATGCTTGAATTAAAGTTTTCCGCCTCCATCCCATGGAAACCGCCCATTCCGCAACAGCCGTAAGGAGACTGAACGATCTCCAGACCAGGAATCAAACGCAGAAGATGGACGAACGGCGTACCAATCCTCAATGCCCTCAAGCGGCACGGCAAATGGTAACCAACTCGAAACGCCATCTCTCTCTTCGGCAGCCTAAGCAATTGGTTAATATGAAGTTTCCGGAGATATTCTCCTACGTCGAAACAGTGCTTGGCAATAAGCTGAATATCCTCATTCTCCGGATAAGTTTGAGGATATTCCCAACGGAAAGCCAAAGCCGCCGTTGGTTCCGTCACCAGAACATCATATCCCTGACGCACATAATCCGCCAGCATTGCCGCGTTTCGATAAACCTGCTTGCGAACAAAATCACTTCTTCCAAGCATCACCGCAGTAATCCCGCTTCCATCCTGATGATACGGGACAAGTATCGACATTCGATTATGCTGAAAAATACGAACAGCCGCTTCCGCGATCTCTGTCTCAAAATGATTCGCGTACGTATCCAGAAAATAAACCGCCCGACCCTGAATTTCTGTCGCGGTTTCATAAAAAACAGGATCTTCATCAATCAGATTTTCAAATGGATTCAATCGCAAAAGCGACGGATCCTTGCGGATTCTCTCGAGAAATGATCTTGCTTCAATCTGTGGAATCTGTCTTTTTCGAGCAATTCCAAAACTCTTCTCCATGACCCAGCGAAAAAATCCAACTGAAAAAAACCAATTCATCAGCCATGGCACACGTTGAAAACGATCAATCCATCGGTCAATCCGCACCAGCGTCGTTTCATAAAAATTAAGCCCGCGGGCCTTGGCCCAGGATTCCTCCGCGCAGCGAACCAGAAAAGGAATATCCACCCCTCCGCGACATTCCACACGGCACGAATGGCATTGAATGCAGCGATGAAAAATACTTCGGCATACTTCATCCCCCAGTTCCGCCACATCCAATATCTCATTAACGAACCCTTCCATCAAATTCGCTTTGGCTCTCGGTGAAGAGAATTCGCTGCAATCGTATCGAAAAACGGGACACGCGCGATTTAAAATATCCGTTCCCCGGCATTTTCCGCAGCCGTGACATCGACTCGATATCTTCCGAATCTTTTCCGGACTCCAATTCAATCCCAAATGAGTCAGAGACTCAAACGAATCTTCACCCGGCCAACTGCTCCCCTCCTCAATGCCGACACTTCCATAACCGGATTCCGTTAAATCCTCAAACGTATTCCCAAGAATGGCTCGAACCTGCTCAAGTACCATTATTCCAGATTCCGAACACGAAGAGCTTTGTTTAGCTTCAGCCTCATTCTCAAGGGAAATCTCATCCGAAGAAACGGATTCCTTTTCATGATCATGTTCAAGGGAAAAGTTCGATTCCGAGGGCACTTCCTTTGGGACAGGCGCGGCTGCCAATACGGCTTCCTCATTTTCCCGAAGAATATTTTTCTCAAGAGATCCGCCGCTTTGAACCTTTGGCTGATTGCCCTCATCTTCCTTTTGGCCTTTCTTCAAATCAAACGGCGTTTCCGACCGAATGGAACGTCTCCAGTAAAGTTCCGGAGCCTGCGGTTCCGCGGAAATCTCTGTTCCCATCTTTCCCGGCTGGAAAAGTACGTTAGGATCAAAAGTACGCTTAATGCGATTCGTCGAAAGATATTTCTCACGTTCAAAAAGCGGCATCCAAAAGCGCCACCCCATACCAAGACCATTTTCAGTCCCGATAGTTCCGTTCATCTCCCGCACCAACTGGCAGTAATCCCGCGCAAAACGCAAAACTCGTACCGCGTCATCTGAAGAATGAAGATCCGCCAACGGCTGAAGTCTGACCTGGCCCTGAATCGCATGGGCGTGAAAAGCTGCCGTTAATTCATGTTGACGGAGCAGTTTTTGAATACGAAGAAAAAATTCATGAAGTTTCCCAGGTGAAACTGCCGCATCCTCCACCAGCGTATTTCGCACCGGCTTTCCCCTGCCGAATTGAATCGACGGCTCGAAACTGCTCACCAACTCCCTGAAGAAATTGGCTTCCGTCTCATCAATCGAAGTAACTAATTGGAAAGCCAAAGATTTACGACGTATCAGCTGTTCCGAAAGAGAACGGATTCGATTCATGAATTTAAACTGGGAATCATCCGACAGTTCGACAAGAAGAAGAGCTTCTGTCTGGGGCGGGAACATCGCGTCAAAACGAACATCACGCTCTGTCGCGAGATGAAGATACCGCCTGTCAAGCAATTCACACGCGTCCGGATGAAAAGGCAAAAGAAGCGGTACCGCCTGCATCGCTTTTTCCATCGAATCAAACAGAATAAGAAGAGTTTTTTGAAGTTTCGGGATTTCCGGAAGCTGAAGTTTCACGGACGTAATCACGCCCAATGTCCCTTCTGAACCAGCTATCAGGCGCGCCATATTCAGCTTTTCACCGTTCTGGATATTGGTTCGATATCCCATTTTATCAATAACTCGCAGCGAATTCGACTCCGACTTTTCCGCGCGCTGAGCATCGAGTATCTTTTTAACGGCACGAAGAATCCAGCGTTTTTCCGCCTGTGGATTTTGAAATGTTTCTGCTCTGAATTCCGGCATTTCCAAAACACGGATTTCCTCTGATGAAACCGCATTTCCCGCCATGTTTTCAGTAAGGTTTTTAAGAGAATCATCAACAGAATCTCCCGCGTTTCTCCCGGAAACGTTTCCTTCCTTCGAGTATGAAGCCTTTTCAAATACGGAATGGGAGTTTCTTTCTGTTCCCATTCCTGTCTCTGAACGGCGCCCTCCGCCTGATCTGCGCACGGAATCCCGAAGCATGAAACGATGAACCGCCGATTTTCCCCCTTTAGGAATCGATTCTTCCCAATCATTTCCCTCTGAGGTTTCTGGAACCGTCTCCTGATTGGAAAAAGTCAGGATATTCCCATTCGCGGTAACCATTTCCAGCTCAACCAGCCAATCTGAAAGACGACCAAATGAAAGCCACCTGCCGGCATATCCATCGACTGAAAGTAAACCGCCGACAGTATTGGGACATGAAGCCCCAATACCGGGCAAAAGCTGACGCCCATGCGGACGAAGTATCTCATTCAAACGCGAACAAAGCATTCCCGCTTGAACATTAATCAGATTTTCCTCCGGCTGATAGAAAAGAAGACGCCGCATGAAACGCGACATATCCAGAATAATTCCCTCACCAAGCGCGGCTCCGACAGTACTGCTTCCAGAGCCGCGGGGATGAACCGTTAAGCCATGTTTTCGCGCGTACCGTATGACAGCGACAATATCCATCTTGGTCCTGGGACAAACGACACAAATCGGCGTGACCTCAAACAAACTGCCATCCGTAGCGTAAACCTGGGTTTCAATCGAATTGGCGAAGACCTCGCCTTCAATTAATCCCCGAAGGTCATCCTGAATTCGTTCCCGTTTCGGATCCAGCATCGTTCACTCCAGATTTTCCCTGATCTGCCGTTCATCCCAATCCACCAATCAGCTCACTCCATAAAACTTAAAGTTGGAGTATTCATGCCCCCAACCAGCGACATGAATTCCGCCCGGGTTCGCGCGTCTTTCAGGAAACAGCCCCGCATCGCGGAAGTAACGCAGGTCGCTCCCGGCTTTTTGATACCGCGAATCGCCATGCACGTATGAAGTGCCTCCACCACGACCCCAACGCCGCTGGCATCCAGCTCATTCATGAGCAAATCCGCGATTGTCGCTGTCATCCTTTCCTGAACCTGAGGACGCTGAGAAACGACTTCCACGACTCGGGCAAGTTTACTCAAACCAATGATCTTCCCATTCGGCAAATAGCCAATATGAACTTTGCCCATGAACGGAAGAAAATGATGTTCGCACATACTATTGAAGGAAATATCGCGAACCAAAACGATCTCACTGTAGTTTTCCGTAAAGTATTTATGAAGATGAATCCTTGGATCAACCCGTAACCCCTGAAACATTTCCGCGTACATTTTGGCGACACGTTTCGGCGTTTCCTGAAGACCTTCTCGATCCGGATCTTCCCCAACGGCAATCAAAATTTCACGAAACGCCCGTTCAATTCGAGGGAGATCAACACTTTTTAACTTTTCTTCCGACATTTGCTTTCCTGATTTTTTACTGCTTTTCGGCTCTACCATTTAAATTACTTAAAACAGTCAAAATTCAGCCGATAAATTTTGGACTGCCGAATAAGTGAAAGACGCTGCTTTCACTTTATTTACTACTTATTATCATCAATAATGGACTGAAGTTTCACTTTGGACTGAACGCCCATAAGCTGATCAATCAAATCGCCGTTTTTAAACACAAGAATCGTCGGAATCGTCGTGATTCCGTAATGGTTCGCGACATCATCCGATTCGGAAATATCGATCTTCACGACTTTCGCGACTCCGTCATTCGCTTCTGAAATCGCGTCCAGGACCGGAGCGAGGGCCCTGCACGGCGCGCAGCCGGGACCCCAAAAATCAACGAGTACCACACCCGGATATTCCAAAACTTCATTCACAAAACTATCGGAATTGATTTGAAGAGCTTTTCCCATTTCAAACCCCTTTCTGGATGAAAAGTTTCTTTTTGACAAAATTGAGGGAGAGAGGTTTCGAAAATGTTTTACTGAGAAAAATCTCATTTTCTGAAAAACACTGAAAATTCCTCCTGCTTAAGAATTTTATTTTACCTGACAAAGGAAAAATGTCAAGCCCTTATCGCACATACTTTCAAAAAACAGTGGGTGGGGAGTTGAAAAAAAACTTTTTTCTGTTAAAATAAATGAGACGAGCAAAATAAATCTGCCTTTAAAGACTAAAATTCCGTCGCAATTATTTCATGGAGAAACTGAATGTCCAGCAATACCTCATCCAATTCTGAAATTTTTTACTCCATGAAAAGTAATTTGCCTCATTCACCGGAACGAATGCTTAATATTCTTGCCTTTGGTGATCCGACCCGCTCGGAATTCCGTTTTTTATGGGAAAATCTGCGGGAAATCAATAGAGAAAAACTGTTTTTCGAGGGCAACTTGGATCTTTGGCTTCAAACTTCTGAAAGAACACGGCATTTCAACGCGGATTTTTATCCAGATTTAATTTTCATTTTGCGTTCGTGGTCCGGAGAATACTCTAACTCCCAAATTCAAACCCTGCGAAAACGTTTCCCACTCACTCCGCTTCTCGCGGTTCTCGGTTCATGGTGCGAAGGAGAAGCTCGAAACGGTACCCCGCTTTCTGGAATTCATTCCATTTCCTGGTTTGAACTATGCGCGATGTTTCCACTGGAAAGCTTTGCTCTTAAA
This sequence comes from Thermoguttaceae bacterium, assembly GCA_017408405.1. Lineage (GTDB taxonomy): Bacteria > Planctomycetota > Planctomycetia > Pirellulales > Thermoguttaceae > RGIG3701. The sequence continues at coordinate 8,444 of JAFQUP010000217.1, read as the reverse complement.
CAGAATTGGGCCAGTATCTGGTCACTTCCTCCGGAAACTCTTCCTGAACAAAAAATCCTTTTCGAGATTCAACGGGAAGAAAAGCAAAAAAATTTCAGATTTACTCAAAAACGCGGTTCCGTGGATGATTTTGAAAACTTAACAGTGCTCCCTTTACTGAATATTCGAATTGAAAGTGATGATTTTGATCAATTCGTCCTTTTACGCGATTTTGCCCTACGAACATTTTCTTCCACAAAAACAGTTCGTGTCTTCAGTTCATGGCAAAATGATCTTTGGCTCTCAACTGAAGAAGACAAAAATAACCGAAAAAAACTGGAAAATACGGATTTTATTTTTTTTGATTTTCCGGATTTTTCTCAGATGACGATTCAAAAATTTCACGCGATAAAAAACCGTTTTCCGACCTCCATCTTCATTGCTTTTACCGAATTTCCAAGAGCTGAAGAGTGGCTGTTTCTTAAAAAAAATGGTGTTCACGCCATGTTTCCGAAACCGTTTCGAATCGCGGATTTGGCTTTTTACTGTTGCCAGAAAACAGCAAATGCTTGACTCGCCTTTCAAAAGTGAGCCGATATTCCAATTACTTCATTTACTAAATCTTTCCTCAAAATCAGAATGAAAAAAGAAATGTCCGTTAATTCTCAACCTGAAAATCATATTCCAAAAAAGAAAACCTTTCCGGAATCGTCTTCCGCCAACCTCTCCAGTGAAGAGCTGAAACAAAAAAAACTGAAGGAAATCGACGCTGAAATCCTCCGCTTGATCGAAGTTCGGGCCCATGTCGCGGCAGACCGGAAAATGACTCCCCGAAAACCACTTCTCCCCCCGCAGGGCAAAGAAAGTATTCTGCGTGATGTCCGCTCACTTTGCGACGAACTGATCCGTCCCAAACGAATCGCTTTTCTTGGCCCCCAGTTCAGTTTTACGCATCAGGCAGCTTTAAAGTATTTTGGGGAAGGCCCCTCTTTCGCGCCCGTGGCTTCAATCAGCAGCGTATTTGAGGAAGTAGAGAGAAATCAATGCGATTTTGGCGTTGTCCCAGTTGAAAATTCAACCGACGGACGCGTCGTTGACGCTCTGGAAAGATTTACGCATGCTGAGGTTCAAATCTGCGGTGAAATTGACCTTCCAATTCACCACACGCTAATGGGAACTTGCGAACGGGCTGAAATCAAAACCGTATTCAGTAAACCTCAAGCAATTTCTCAATGCCGACATTGGCTGGCCAAGCATTTGCCGGGAGTATCCCTGGAAGAAACGACGAGCACATCCGCCGCCGCCCAAATTGCGAAAGAAACTCCTAATTCCGCCGCCATCGCGAGTATTCTTGCCGCTAAAGCGTATGGGCTGAATGTTTTAGCTCCTGAAATCGAGGATTCCCGATTTAACGTAACCAGATTCGTTATTTTGGGTAAAGAGGACGCTCCCAAAACCGCCCACGATAAAACGATGCTAATGTTCGAGTTGCCTCATCAGGCGGGATCTCTCGCGGACGCTATGGCCATCTTTAAGAAAAATCGAATCAATCTAACTTGGATCGAATCATTTCCAATGCCTAAAGAGTCTGGAAAATACCTGTTTTTCGTCGATATGGAAGGGCATCGGACCCAGATAAAAATACGCAGAGCTCTTTCCGCACTGGAAAAGAAAAACGCTAAACTGGCCATCCTCGGATCCTATCCGGCATGGAAATGACCTGAATATCCTCAAAAATCACGAAAGCGTTCATCTCACGTAAAGATGAACGCTTCCACTCTGAAAAATTACTCTTTCAAAAAACCGGTCTCGACCCAATCGACGTGGTCGCAGTTGATCCCGTCGTCCGTCGGATCAATCTCCAGCCGGATCTGCTTCACGCGGGGATCCAGCGGGATGTCGAAATGCCAGACGTTGATCGTCGTGTTGGATAGAAGCGGCGATTCGGCGGCCAAGACCTGCGGCTCGCCCATTTCGCAGACGTCGGTCCAGACTCGCAGGATGACCGAGCGGCGCGGATCTGCCGTGTGGAAATCATCAAGACCAACGACGGACGTGAAACGCTTCATCCCTTCCGGGACCGCATACGTCAGATTTCCAGCCGCGTGAATGCCCACGCCTTTTGCGTAGACTTTGCCGTTAAGTGTCAGCGGATGCCCGGCGGCAGAACGATTCGCCTGGACCGATCCCCACTGCGTACTTGCCTTCAGAGGTTTCAGGTCCGCAATATTGACGTCCGGCTGAGGCGGAAGCGGCGGCAAAACGATCGTTTCCGGCATGGCGACGCGGAGTTCCACGGAAGACGAAAGGTCCCCCTCCCAACCTTTTGCCTGAAGTGCATAAACGTAGGATTCGCTCGTTTTCACGTCAAAATCGGTGAAGGAATTCGACGTGAGCGTGAACGTCTTTTTGCTTCCGTCCGGGTACGTTTTCGTCAAAAGGAAACCGAAATCAGGCGTTTCGTCCCACGTCAGGCTGAGTTTATGGTACGTGGAGCGACCCGTCAAATTCCGCGGCTTCACCGCCTGCGGGACAGGAGTTTCTCCGCGCTCAAACGTGATCGACCAGTGGACTTCACCGGAATCTCCGCACGTGAAGCGCACGCGGAGCGTTCTGCCATCGAGAACCATTTCTGCCGGTTTCTGCGTTTTTTGGGAAACGGAAACTCCGACCGGTTTCACGCCGCCCGGAAGAATGAAGCGCAGCTCGTACGGATCATTCGCGACGATAGTGCTCGTACCGGAAAGGGTGAGTTTTTCCGCATCCCATTTCACGTTCTTCACCTCGAAAAGCGGACTGGTGACGTGCCGATTCGTGCTGACCAGCTGCGGTTCATTTCCCAGCCTGACGAGCGAGAAAATACGGCAGGAACCGCCCGGAAGCTCGTATTTCAGACTTCCGCGGAACGGCGGGACGAAGGAATCCGCCCAGAAATCAAAACCGGCGTACTGCGCATTAGGATCAAGCCCGAGCTGCGCGGCTGTTTTCTCGAGACTCAGCGTCTCTTTCTCCGACCAGTTGAAGAGGCCGAAGATAACGGCATCCGGTTTCACTTCACTGCCGGACGCAAATTTCTCCGGACGGGTCACTTTCCAGACATTCGCCAGCGGGACTTCAAAAACGTCCAGAGGCCGCGCTGTGTAGAGGCACGCCGGCGCGATCGTTCTCTGGAGCACATTCAGACGTTCCGGGGAAAGCTCCGGAAGCCAGTCGCTGAATGCGAAAAGCTGTCCGGTCACGGCAGCCCAGGACGTGATGAGCTGCGCGTGCGTAAGCGGAATGGAATCCCGCACGTAGACCGGATCCGGATCATTGAACCAGACGCGGCCGTTAAAGAAATAGCGCGCCGTTCCGCGAATCGGTCCTTTGCAGATCCCCGACCAGCTCGCCCCATTGTCCGGCCCGATACGCATCGCGTCGACCAGACCGTAGGAAGCAGCCATCGTCCGCATGTTCTGCGACACATTGCATCCGAGAATGAAAACGTCATCTCCGCCTGCCGCACGGACCATCTTCAGCCCTTTGCGGTAGATCTCGACGTTGGTTTTCGTCATGTCGTCAAAGATCTGAAGCCCCAGATCGTCCGGCAAGTACTCGTCATTGACGTAGAGCTGCTCGCACGCCATCGCGGTCCACATACCGTCGTATTTGAAGTACTTGTAGCCCCATTTGTTCGCGATCTGATCCACTTCATCATGAACGTACTTTTCAACGTCTTTGTCCGTCATGTCGAGCGACGTACCGCCCCAAAAGGTTTCGTAGGGTGCGCCTTTTTTCTGGTCGATCCCGGAAAAACGCCGAGTGTTTTTCTGCCCCGCTTCCGGATAGTCGATCGCCGATTTCACGAACCATTCCTGCTTGTCCGCATAGTACGGATCATTCCAGTTCCCTGAGAACGGCATGAACCAGATCCCGGCACGCAGACCTTTCGAGTTCAGGTACTCTGCCGTCGGTTTCATTCCGGAACGGTACGGACCATTCGGATCGTGTGCCGTGAAATTCTTCTTTGGACCGTTGACCTTTTTCCCAAGCTGCCAGGAATCGTCGATCTGGAAAAAACTCATCCCGAACGGCACGAGTTTTTCCGCAGCGACATCAGCAAATTCCCGCGTACTCACTTCGTTTCCGCTTCCGCCGAATCGATTGGAATACCATGTGCAGTAGCCGGAGATCTGCGGTTTCAGCTGGATCTTATGGAATTCCGCGATCTGATCCGCATACGTTTCCAGCCCCGTCAGCGAATCGTCAAACGCGCCGAGCACGAACCACTCGCCCGCGTCTCCCTCCACGCTCCGGTCAGCCGTAGTCTCTGCGTTTTCTGCAGAAATTGCGGGGATCGGGTAACGTCCGTACTGCATTTCCGGCTGGATCGCAGTTCCTTTTCCGTCGGAAGTCCGGGAAGAAAAGACGATGCCGCTCCCTTTCAGGCTCGTGATCCACCCGCAGACGATCCCTTTTCGGGTCTCCGGCTGCGCAACGGCGAGAAATGCGTAGGACCCTTTGTGCCCATCCACGGAAGTCAGACCTGCCGTGCCGAGTGCTTTCGCGGAATCCGGTGCGAACTCTTCTGAAAGCCTGATCTCCGGCAGACGCAGATTTTTGACGGTTCGCGCGTCCTTCATCTTCAGCGGGAAAAGACCGATTTTAAGGAACGGCGTTCCGTCATTCGGCGCAAGGAACGTCAGGCTGTGATCCGGAAAAACGACGCAGGCCCGCGCACCGTCATTCTGCACTAGTTTCCCGCCGGCAGGAAGCTGAAATTCCGCGAACGGCAAAGAAACCGCTTTTTGACCTTCGTTCACTTGGAAAACCTTCACGTACCCATTGACATCAACGATCGCCGCGACTCTGGAATTTGAAATACTCCATTCTGTTTGAGCGTTTTGTCCACTCGGAATTACCGCCGGAGTCTCAGCCCAAAGTTTTTCACTCAAAAGCCCAATTGCCGCCATGAGGAATAGGAAGGAAAAAGAAGAAAAAAGAGGAAGTTTGAAATTTTTTCTGTTCATAAATTTTCTGGCAAGTTAAAATTTGTCTGAATCATTATCCATGAAAAGACTTGGGAATCAGGATTGATCCAGCCAGTCCCTTTTTTAATCCAAATCATTTTCCCAAATCTGATTTTATTTTGTTTTCATTGAAAAACCGGTCACCAGAATTTTCTTCCCATTCACGGAAACCGTATTAACCTGAACAGGAATCTCATCAACGCAAAGGTCACCATCCCTAAATCTGAAACGCAGAACGGTCATTCCCTCCTGATTCAAAACCTCAATCGGCAAAGAAGCACTATTCGCGACCTCCTGAATGAGACTTTCAAAAATCCAGGCCGGCATGCGCACATTTCCAGCGGAAACATTTTTTAATTCAATATCAAGTACATTCGGTTCTGAAATTCTTGGAAAGACCTCCACTGAAACCACGCCTTTAAATTCAGGCATATCGACAGTCACTCCCGCGCGAATTCGATCCTCAAGAATCATTCCTCTCGGATCCTTAAGCCGGCGCGGCAGCATTCCCGGGCGTTTCTCACCAATAGCAATCGCCAGCCAATGATTCAACTCATCCTGCGTAAATTCCAAAAGCCATATTTTCTCTTTGCGAATCGTACGACGAAGTTTTTGGACTTTCACTGCCATTTTTTGACTGTCTTTTTCCGCCTTTTCACGATTTTTCTCCGTAACTTCAAGCTGCGCGTAAAATTCCGGAACCGCGTGAACTCCACGCCAAAGCCAAAACGCGATTCCTCCTCCTGCCGCTGTCAAAAAAAGGCAAGCGATGATGAGTTTTTGAATTATTTTTCGTTTTTTCATTTCTTCATTTTCTTTTCTTTGCCTTTTGACTTTTTGGATTTCGTGACACGAAAAGCTAGGGACACCGCCTGATCCGGCGACGTCCCCAAATTCAGGATATTTCCTGTTCCAATTACTCCTCCCGATTGCTGCTCAAAACGAGATAAACGAGCGTCATGACAGCCTGAAGAGTCGCGGCAACGTAGGTCATCGCCGCCGCGGTTAAAGTTTTGCTCACCGCGGAAAGAGATTCGTCCGTAAACATTCCCATTTCCGCGAGCTGCCGCCTTGCGCGCGTACTGGCGTTAAACTCTACCGGAAGATTTACGAGCTGAAAAAAGACAACGCATGAGAAAAGCACGATTCCAGCCAAGACCAAAGCCTTCATCGAAAAAATCAATCCCAAAACGAAAAGCCACATCCCGGCTCCGCTTCCCAAACTTGCCATGGGAACAGCCATATTCCGCACTACCAGCGCGGGATAACGCTGCGCATCCTGAAGCGCGTGCCCAACTTCATGCGCCGCCACACCAACCGCGGCAGCGTTCCGTCCTTCATAAACGGCCTGACTCAAACGCAGTACTTTCGCGCTCGGATCATAATGGTCGGAAAGTTCACCCGGAATGCACTCAATCGGCAAATCAAGACCGTTCCGCCGCATGATTTCGCGCGCAGCTTCCGCCCCGCTTAAGTACGTCGGGATATTCTGCCCGGAACGAAACGCGCTCTTAACCCAAAATTGAGCAATTAGCCCAAGAAGAAAAAAAGGACCAACGATAATAAAGTAAAGGGGATCAAAAATCATTTTTCGCCTCCTTCTGATTAAACTTTGAAAAGCATCTTACGGCAAAATTTTCTCATGAAACACTCTGCCGTAATTCAATTGGCTGAAATCTTTCATGACCATTAATTCAGAACAGTCTGTCAAGTCTGTGCCATGCCGCTCTTTAGGTCAAAAATAAAAACCAAAGCACTGGAATTAAATAAATCCGAACGCCAAATTCAGGAACACAGTCTGGCCCGCCCGATACTTTATTCCATACGATTCAATGAATCCGCGTAGATTTTCGAAATCAGTTCAGTCGTCGCCTCAACCGGCGCAACAGAAAGAAGCACCGGAAGTGAAGGTGTCGTCTGCGTCAACTCCGTCAATTTGGCAATATCCTGAACGGTAAATCCTTCGTCGGACAGTTTATGATCAGAACCAAGACTGAAAAGCCAATCCTCAACAGCCTTGGCCGCCGTTTCCGCTTCGCACGCGCAACCGCTTAAACCAGGAACAATCGGAGAAAGAATATCCGCCAAAACCGCGCCGCGGGAAGGATAAATCGCGTTCACGACCGCGGGAAGCAGCATCGCCAGACCAAGCCCGTGCGTGAGTTCGGGTTTCACCGCGCTAAGCGGATGCTCCAACGCGTGCGTCAGATGAAGGAATCCATTATCAAACGAAATTCCTGCCAAAAGCGCCGCGTACGCCAGATTAAATCGAGGCACCACATCCCGCGGATCGGCCAAAGCCTTGGGAAGATTCTCATGAACCAGCGCAATCACCTCTCGAGCAAGCGTAATCGCGAATGGATTCGTGCATTTGGTCGTGGCAGCTTCAACGACATGATTCACCGCGTCAATGCTCGTAAACAAAATATGTTTCGCGGGAAGCGTCAGCATCAGCTGAGGATCATCAATGGCCCATTCCGGATAAATGCATTCGTACGCGATTGCCGGCTTAAAATTTTTCGACGTAACCGAAGCGACCGCGACACGATCACATTCAGTTCCCGTTCCGTGCGTGAGATTGATCGCGACGATTGGCACCGCTTTTTCCGGCGTAAATTTCCAGCAGTAAAGCGACTCACCCGTTTCATTCGGATATTCAAGAAGAATCGCGACACTCTTCGCGACATCAATCGGGCTGCCGCCTCCAATTCCAATCAGTGCCCGCGCGCCAAAATCACGGGCAACTTGAACCGCTTCATCGATGGAATCCGTCGTTGGATTCGGGATAACACCATCAAAATGAACATACTCCACGCCATTTTTTTCCAGAGCGTCAATCGTAGGCTCCCACGCTCCCGACCCTTTATACGCGTTTTTCGAGGTAAGAATCATCACCTTATCGATTCCGCGGGTCTTAAGCTCCGCGGCAATATCATTCATTTTCTGAATAGCTCCACACCCAAAATAAACGAGTGAACGTGCGCGAATGGTATGAATCGTATTAATATCAAGATATTTTTCAAACATTTTTTTCTCCCTGTTTTTGATTAGATAAAATTCGCCAATGAAGAAAAAAACTCCTCAATTTAATCGACGATTTTTTCATTATACCACGTCAAGAAACTTTTTTCAAGGGCCTTGGCCGCGCGTAAAAAGAAATATTTTCAAAATCTCATTTTCTAAAAATTCAGCGGCAGAATATCTTTCATATCCTGCCGCTATTCCTGATTTTCAGTTGCCAGGCACTTTAGCCTTGAAAATCCCGGTTTCGACCGCCGCCGCGCCGACCGCCATCGCGGAATCCGCCGCCGCGCCGACCGCCATCGCGGAATCCGCCGCCGCGCCGACCGCCATCGCGGAAACCGCCGTCACGACGACCGCCATCGCGGAATCCGCCGTCACGACGACCGCCATCGCGGAATCCGCCGTCACGACGACCGCCATCGCGGAATCCGC